>JACFNJ010000037.1 GCA_019454865.1 Bacteroidia bacterium | reverse complement strand
GTAGCATTTCAATTAACAGTGGTAAAACACTTACAGTTACACACAACATACATTTCACAAATCCAACAGCAAATAATGTAACACAATCTATAGCTGTAGGTGATGGCACACTAATATGTGATTCCATTTGGTTTGAAAATACTTCAAACAGTACACGAATTAACAGTGTAACAATTGGATTAGGAACTGTATCATTAAATAGAATTTATATGCGTGCTAATTCTGCTACAGAAAACCAAATGGTATTTACGAGTAGTGGATTACTTCAAGTTGTCAAATCGTGGACACCGGGAACATCAACATTTACACCATCTACAGGCACTGTTGAATATAATGGAAACTCTGCACAATCCATTCGTGCAGGT
Organism: Bacteroidia bacterium; assembly: GCA_019454865.1. Taxonomy (GTDB): domain Bacteria; phylum Bacteroidota; class Bacteroidia; order UKL13-3; family UKL13-3; genus UBA6183. Next base: position 14,663 of record JACFNJ010000037.1, on the reverse strand, counting down.
ACTTTTAATAAACTAAAAATCTCAGGTAGTGGCACTACTACACTTGGTGGTAGTACCATAGTTAATGATTCATTAATAATTGAATCAGGTGCAACATTGGATAACAGCGCAAATATAAGTTTAACAACTAATGGAGTATTAGAAATTCGAGGCACATATCAAGAATCAAACACACAAGGAAGTGTAACACTAAATGGATTAATACATATTGCATCAAGTGGCACATTTCAGTCAACAGTAAACGAAGCATTTACTATTAGAAATGGTATTATTAATGAAGGAACCTTTACGTCTGGAAATGGTAGATACACATTTAATACAAATAACCAAACATTAAGCGGAACCAACGAGATGATATTTACTGGTCCTGTAACAATTACAGGTGTTACCCTCACAAATGAATTGGCTTCCTTAAAAATAAATGGCAGTGTAGCCGGAACGGGTACATTAATTAACACCGCAGGTAATACAATAAACTTAGCTTCAAATAGTTTTACAATAGCAAGTCTTGATGCAACTGCTGCCAATAATACTATAATTTATTCAAGAAGTGGAAGTCAATCCATCATAAATACCAGCTATCAAAATCTAACTTTAAGTGGTTCGGGCACTAAAACAGCAACTGGCAATTTATTGATTAATGATAATTTAACTATTGATAATGGAGTTACATTAAGTTTAAGTACATATACATTAAGCGTGGGGTTGGGATTTACCTCATCCGGAACAAGTAGCTCTACACTTACAACATACAATACAAGCGCAAATCCAATACCTAATGACCAAACATGGAATTTTACAGTAAGATATGCATCAACTTCATCACAAACAGTAGTAAGAGGTACTTATATAAGCTTAAACATCAGCAGTGGAAACAGAGTATTAGATAATGGGGGTACAATTACCATTACCAATACATACACTCCCGGAAGTGGCACTTTTACAGTAACAGGTAATACAATTGAATTTGCCGGAAGTGGAAGCCAAACCATACCCGCTGCCAGATATAACAACATAGTAAGTACAAATACAGGGAGTAGAACATTAGCAAGTTCAGGCACTATTTATATTTTAGGCGCATTTACTCCCGGAACAAATAGTTATACTGTAACAAATTCAACCATTAATTTTAATAGTAGTGGAGCTCAAAATATACCTGAATTTGGATACTACAATGTATCAATAACAGATGCAGCAACTAAAACCATCACAGGAGATGTTACAATAAATGGGAATCTTACAATTACTAATGGAAAATTAGCAATAGGTTCAAATACTTTAACAATTAGCAGAACTCTTACAAGCTCATCAGTTAATTGTTTTATTGCTAATGGGAATTCAAATTTAATTATAAACGGCAGTGTAGCACTTGGAAGTAATCTCTATTTTGACCAATCCAATATAGGTACTAGTAATAGATTGAATAATTTAACAATTAATCGAACCGGACGAACAATAACCATAGGAAACGCCCTTCAAATAAAAGGTAGTTTAAATCCAACTGCCGGAACATTAGCTACAGCAAATAATCTGACTCTTATATCTAATGCTTCAAACACAGCATCAATTACCGAAGGAACAGGAAATTATATTACAGGTAATGTTACTATACAACGCTATATACCGGCTGTTGCAAGAAGATGGAGATTTATGTCGAGCCCTGTTAACGGCAGTAATTTGCTTGACTGGAGAGGCGAAACTTTTATTACCGGACCCGGAACCGGAAATGTTGTAGGCACATTAAACTCAAATGGATTTGATGCTACTGCTACTAATTCACCAAGTGTATATTGGTACGATGAGAGCGTTATTACAGGTGATTTTAATAGCGGTTGGACTAACCCTTCAACAATTAACAACACTTTAAGTACCGGTGTAGGTTATCGTGTATTCTTGCGTGGTGATCGTTCTGATTTAGGCAGATTAAACAATACCAATAATACTCAAAACGAGATAACATTAAACCTAACACAGGCAGTAAACAGAGGCGATATTAGTATGCCTGTAACCTATACTAGTTCAGGTACACCGGATAATGACGGATGGAATCTTGTAGGAAATCCATATCCATGCGCTTTTGATTGGAATGCGTTTCATGATGCAGGAAGATCAGGCAATAGCGGTACAAACTATGCAAATATATCACCTACCATTTGGGTTTTAGACCCTCAAGATAATAGCTATAAATATTATAATGCGCTTACTAATGCAGGTAATATTACAGATGGTATTATTGCACAAGGACAAGCATTTTGGATAAAGGCTGTAACTTCATCGCCTAGCATGACTTTTAAAGAATCATTTAAAACTACAGCTACACCCGATAATTTATTTAAAGTATCACCCAATAGTGCATTTACAATTAGGGTATCAAAAGATTCGCTAAATGCAGATGAGCTGATTGTAAAATATATTCAAGGTGCAGTAAATACTAAAGATGAATATGACGTTATAAAATTAACTTCACCAATTATTATTGGAGCTTGGGGAAGCGATAGCGTAGTTTTAGCACTCTCGGCAAGAAATATCCCTACAACAAATGACACAATTAAACTTTATATTGGAGCTTCATCATCCGGAAGTTTTACTTTCAATTTTAAAAATACACACTTAATTGACTTATTAGACCATGTTTTTTTAGTAGATAATTATACAAACTCGATAATCAATTTAAAACAAAATCCTACCTATATTTTTAATATTTCAACTAGCAATAATTTAACATTTGGTTACAATCGTTTTTATATAGTAGTTGCTTCTAACTCCGCCTTGCCTGTTGGCTTAATTGCTTTTAGTGGAAATAAAACAAAATCTAACACTTCATTATTAAATTGGAGTACAGCTAATGAACTAAACAGTTCACACTTTGAGGTTGAACATTCAAGTGATAATTTAGAATTTGCATCTATTGCTACTATACCTGCAAAAGGAACAAGTAATACTTTAAATGTATATCAGTATATTCATACTAATCCTTTAACCAATAACTATTATCGGATTAAAATTGCAGATAAAGATGGCAGTTATAATTACTCGAACACAATTGCAATTGATTATTCTCAAACGAATGTAAATTATAATTCATCTTTAGCAATTTTCCCTAATCCTGCTACAAAATATGTTACCATACAGTTAAATGAAAATACAGAAATAAAGGAAATAGAATTTTATAATGAATCCGGAAAACTAATTATGCAAAGAACATGTAATGGTAATAGTCAAAATATTGATGTATCAACACTTGAAACCGGAGTTTATTTTGTTCGTGTAATTGATAATAATGAAACCATATTTCAAGATAAGATTTTCAAAAAATAGCTTTATAGTTTTACGTCACTATTCAATTAAATGCCATAATTGATTCATATAATCAGCATCGTGTATTTTTTCTTCTGCGCCATCCTTAATTATTTTTTCAAGTAATAAATCATTCTTCTTCCCTTGTTCTAAGGCATGCCTGTAACTACTCAAACTAAAAGTTGTCAATTCATATTGTGATTGAAACTTGTTAGGGTACAATTCGGTAAGTTGATGCTCAATATGCTTTTTATGTAGAAAATGTTTATCGCCAACTTTGTCTGCCATTTCATAATAATTTTGTATAGCTAAATCTGCAATTGCATCTGCATTGGGTTTTCTTTCTTTTTGATATTCGTCTAAAATTTTATTCCAATCATTTCCATATTTTTCAATCATATTATCCAATACTACAACATCCTCAAAACTACAATTCATGCCTTGCCCATAAAACGGCACAACAGCATGAGCAGCATCACCAACTAATGCAATTTTATCTTCTTTAACCCATGGATAACAACGAACTGTTACCAAATTTCCAATTGGATTACGTTGAAAATCTTCTAATAATGTAGGCATCATTGCATAAGCATCAGGAAACTCGTTTCTAAAAAAATCAGATATTTGATCATCTGTTTTTAGCTTATCAAATAATTCAAATGGAAGAAACAATGTACAAGTAAAATCACCCTCAGGGTTTGGTAATGCAATCATCATAAATGAACCTCGAGGCCAAATATGAAGTGCATTTTTTTCCATTAAAAATGAACCGCCTGCACTAGCAGGAATTACTAACTCTTTATACCCTACATGCAAATAATCTTGCGAATAATTAAATCTCTCGGTAAACTGCATTTTACCACGAGTCGCAGCAAAAGCACCATCAGAACCAATAATTCGATTAGCTGTTATGGTTTGATGCGACCCATTTGCAAGTTCAAATGTAGCTTCAGTTTTATTTACATTGATATCAATACATTTTGAATCAAACTGAATTTGAATATTATCAAATTTATCTGCCAGCTCTATTAATTTTTGATTTAGCTTTCCGCGTGAAACTGAGTTTATAGCCTGCCCATCTTTACCATATGGGTGATAATTAATTTCACCGGCTTTACTGTGCATCATTCTGCCATACATTGGTATCGCATCCTTCAAAATCTCTTTATCCAAACCTATTTTTTCAAGAGCAAACAATCCACGTGTACTTAATGCAAGATTAATTGATTTACCTTGATAGATATTTGCTTTTCGCATATCAGGTCTTTTCTCAAATAAGCTAACTTCATAGCCTCTTTTTGCCATATATATTGACAATAAACTCCCCGCTAATCCACCACCTACTACAGTTATCTTTTCTTTCATTGTTATGATTTTTTACTTGTTAAAATATGACTTTATAACTTGACCTATTTGAAACACATCCTCAAAAGAATTATACATTGGTACCGGACTCATACGAATAACATCGGGCTCTCTCCAATCCGGTAATACATTGTTTTGTGTTAAATAATCAAACAATTTTTTCCCTTCATTTTTTACAATAATTGAAAGTTGGCATCCTCTCTCATCCGGATTTGTTGGAGTAATAATTGTTAAATAATCTTTAAAATCAGAAAGAACAAACTCCAAAAATGCAGTTAGTTTTTTGCTTTTAGCACGTAAGTTCTCAATTCCTGCTTTATCAAATAATTCCAATGATGCATTGTGTATTGCCAAAGGAAAAATTTGTGCATTACTTAATTGCCAACCGGCAGCTCCTTGCATTGGCTTAAATCCTTTCTCCATCAAAAAACGTTTACTCTCATCATGCCCCCACCAACCAGCAAAGCGAATTAAATCTGGGTTATTCCCGTGTCGTTCATGAACAAATACTCCACTTGTTCCACCAGGTCCGGAATTTAAATACTTATATGTACACCACACTGCAAAATCAACATTCCAATCATGTAATTTCAAATCAATATTTCCGGCAGCATGTGCACAATCAAATCCAACAGTTGCACCTACAGCGTGTGCTGCATCGGTTATTGCTTTCAAATCAAAGAACTGTCCTGTATAATAGTTTACTCCTCCCATCATCACAATAGCTAAATCATCCTTATGCTCGTTTATCTTTACTACAATATCTTCTGTTCGTATGGTGTATTCACCGTTTCTTGGCACTAACTCTATAATTGCATCATCTGGATTAAACCCATGAAACCGAGCTTGTGTTTCCATAGCATACTGATCGCTTGGGAATGCACTACCTTCCATCAATATCTTATATCTTTTTTTTGTTGGGCGATAAAAGCTAACCATCATCAGATGTAAGTTTGCAGTAAGGTTATTCATAATAACAACTTCATCTGTTTTTGCACCAACTATACGAGCAGCTTTTTCTTTCAAAAAATGATGATAATACATCCAAGGATTCTTTCCCTCAAAATGACCTTCTACTCCTAATTCAGCCCAATCTTTTAACTCTTGGTCAATTGCTGCTTTTACGTTTTTGGGTTGTAAGCCTAATGAATTGCCGCATAAATAAATTATCGGTTTTCCGTTTTTATAAAGCAAATGAAACTCGTTTCTAAAATTGGCTAAAATATCCTCTTTATCTAATTGTTTTGCGAAATCTAATGTGTTATGAAATTGCATTTTAATTTTAGTTTATTACAAATGTAAACAACAATGCGATATAACAAATTTGTGAAACACATTCAACATACTTAAACTATAACCTATTTAAAACCATCAAGTAGTGAAGGTTAGTGAAGAAATCTTAATGCCCCTTAATTCCTTAATGGTTCAACTTTTTAAAACCATTAAGTAGTGAAAGTTAGTGAAGAAATCTTAATGCTCCTTAATTCCTTAATGGTTCAACTTTTTAAAACCATTAAGTAGTGAAAGTTAGTGAAGAAATCTTAATGCTCCTTAATTCCTTAATGGTTCAACTTTTTAAAACCATTAAGTAGTGAAAGTTAGTGAAGAAATCTTAATGCTCCTTAATTCCTTAATGGTTCAACTTTTTAAAACCATTAAAAAGTGAAGAGTAGTGATATATCCTACTCATCAGGAAGTAATTTGAAATATTCATTTACAAATGGTTTCATAGACTTTGAGATATTATCAGTAAAAAAATTAATCAGCAACCCTTGAGGTTTTTGTAATAGTTTCATGTAGGTCAATAGTTGTGCTTCATGTACGGGCAAAACATGTTCAATTGCTTTTAACTCAACAACAACACAATCATTCACTAATAAATCAAGCCTCAATTCGGTATCCATTTCAATTCCGCAATAAACAACAGGTACTACTACTTGCTGTTTAACTTTAAACCCATTTTGCAATAACTCGTATTTCAAACATTGTTCATATACACTTTCTAATAACCCTGGACCTAATGCTTTATGAACCTTAATTGCACAGCCCGTAATTTCATAGGATAATTGTGTAACTTCTTTCTTGGTCATACCAATTTTGTTTAGTAAAACAATTTAAAACAAAAAAAGTGAATGTATATAAACCATCTTTGAATTTTTGAAACATTAAGAAGTGAAGATTAGTGAAGAAATCTTAATGCCCCTTAATTCCTTAATGGTTCAATTTTTTAAAGCCATTAAGTAGTGAAGTATTAATTTCAGAATGTATTTAAGCACTTGAGGTTTAAAAACTATAATACTATTTCTTCAAATTAATCCTTTTAAATATTCCTGTCTTTTTGCTTCTGGAAAATGTTCGATAGCATAACGCAGCATAGTTCGAGGCATTTTCTTATAATGCAATTCAAGAAAATCTTCTTCTATTGTAATAGAACACCTTTTACCAATTTCACGCAGCATCCATCCCACTGCTTTATGCATCAAATCTTCATTATCATCCAATAATATCTTTGCAATTTCTATCGCCTCACTTGTACTTCCTTTTTTTATATAATTAAAAGTAGATAGCATTGCAATTCTTCTTTCCCACAAACTTTTTGATTGAGCAAGATTTGTTAGTACAATTAACTTTTCATTGCGTTTTTCAAGCCAATCACCAACTATATATTCAGCACTCACATCTACCAAATCCCAATTATTAATCCATTTGGTATTCCGAAGATACAAGTTGTATATTTTTTCTTTATCACTAAAAGTAGCCTTTTTATATTGTGCAATTAATATTAACAAAGCGCACATCCTAAATTCGTGCTCAACTGATTGAAGCAGCTTCTCAACCTCAATTAAAGATAGCTCAACAAACTGTTTAATTGCTTTCCTTTGCTCAGGCATTGTAATACCAATAAACACATCTCCTTCACCATACTCTCCTATACCAGTTTTAAAAAATCTAGCACTATTTTCTGCTTTTCCTTTTGAACCTAATTCGAATAAGATATTTTTTAATTGTTCAAGTTGAGTCATTAGTTTGTATTTGTTATAAAGATTTGCTTGAAATTCAGAAAACACAAGATATAACGTTTAAAATCGAATTGTAAATTTAATTACTACAAACTTCTATATAGCTATAATTATTTATTGAAATTACACCAAATTATTATGATAATATATTTTTTAACCATGAAAGAACAACTTATTACAAACAAAAAAGCAAGTCCATTCGAACCTGCTTTTTTAAAAATTCTTTAGAAATAAGTTATAAATTTAAAGTAGTATAACGAGAACTAACATTAAACGACTGACTTGTTCCTCCTGTATATGTTGCACCAGTGTAATACCCATTAAAATTAGTGCCGCCTGTAATTGTACCACCGTAATGAATTGTATAAGTTCCATTTACAAAAGCAGGATCACTAAACAACATTACTATTTTGTTTCCTCCTCCTCCTCCTGGGCCACCACCACCAGTGAGTGTAGGTAACGCGTAAATTAATACAATTTCATTGGCTGAATTTTTTATACAAATATTTTGATTAGATGTAATTGATAGCTTAAGTGAGTTTTGGGTTGAAACATTAATTGTAGGGTTACTTGTATTACCTCCGGTTCCAACCATTATACCTCCTGATACTTTAAATGTGTTGTTATCACAATCAAAACCCTCTTCAGGTCCGCCTGCACCTTTAGATATAATCATTCCACCGGATATAGTTAATGTCCCATTACAATCCATACCATCATTTCCACTTGCAGTTAACGAATGTGTACCGCCTGAGACCTCGATATGTGTAGCAGCATTTATACAGTCATCATAAGTAGTTGCAGTAATCTGACCACCTTTAATATACATACTAGCTTTACTTTCTATACCTTCTCCACCGTCTGTGGTCTGAGTGCATTTAACAGTTATTATTCCACTGTTAACCGTTAAATCACCATCTGCTTTAATTGCCTTTGGATTTGCATAATCAGCATTATCGCCAGTACCTGACACATAGAAACGAGTGCCTGAAGTGGTAACATATAGGTTAAGTAGAGTGTCATTTGCGTTAAAATTACCAATAGTAATCATGGTATCAGCAGAAATTCCTTTTCCTGCAGTACCAGAACTAGAACAAGTTATTTTACCCGCATATAATGCAATATTTCTATCAGCACTAATACATGTAGCGGAATAACTATCTATAACACCTAATTCGTTTGTGTATGTTGCACCATTTCCAGCAGTAGAAATAGTTACAGTTCCTCCGTTTATTACAATATCTCTATCAGCAGAAATTCCTTTTCCACCATTATTGGTAGCAGAACAAGTAATTTGTAATGACCCTCCATTAATTGAAACATCTGCATCACTTTTAATTCCTGTGCAATAAGATGGATCATAACCAGAACCGGAAGTTTCAAGAACTACAGAACCGGAAGCTACAATAGTTGTTTCACCTCCATCAATTACTGTACTTACACTTGATTTAATTGCCTTGGATTGATTGCCTGAAACAGTAATGCTATGTTTTCCATTCTTAATCAAAATTGTTGAGGCTTTCAATCCTTTAATATCAATTGAAGATGCATTAATTGTTAATTCTCCTCCATTTAATTGCAATGTATTTGAAATATCAATACCATCACCAACTGGAATAATAGATATAGCACCCCCATTTTGTGTATAATCATTAGCATGTATTCCATCCGATGCAGCTTGTGCAATATTTACAATACCCGATTCAATAACCAAAGTTGCATCTACAGTAATTGCATGTTTTTTAAATCCATTTACATTTAGCGCACCCAAACCTGAAATTGTTAAATTTTTTGAGGAATAAAGTGCACCACTTGCCGTTGCAGTAGTTGCATCGCTCAATGTATTTATAGTACCAGCAGATAAATACATTTCACAAATACTGTTTAATGAAATTGCAGCACCTGATGGATTTGTAATATTTACTTGACCCATAATTAACTTAACAGATTGAGTACTTGACAATTTAAACGATCCATTGGTTGTTGTTCCTAATAAATTATATTTTAAATTTGGATTTGAAAATGTAGAAGTAACAATTACGTGTCCCACACTATCTGTAATATTAACTCCTTGAGATGAAAAAGGATTTATTATTGTTGTATTTGTGCCATTGTAAATAACGTAAATCTCAGAATCAATGCTATTGGAAAATGTAATGCTATCAATGCCTGCTACCGGAAAATCAAGAACTCCAATATTTGAGTATATAGATGATTTGTTTGAATTAAATTTTAAACTATCAATATTATCTACATTTTGTTGATATAGTAAATAATTACCATTGTGAATGCGAAATATATTTTGTGCGTTACTTTTTATGCCTAATACAATAAGTATTAAACAGAATACAAAACTTATTATTTTCATTGTTTTATTAGCTTAAATGTTTGATTATTTATTATTACCGTATATATACCGGCACTCAAGTATGATACATCTATTTTGCTGCTATTATCATACACATCAGAGAGAACTTGAGAACCACTAGTATTATAAATTTGAATGTATAATTTCTTACTTCCTGTAGTTTTAACTTCAAAGTAACTATTGGTAGGATTCGGAAAAATACTGATAGATTCATTTTGCTTTACAACATCACTTATGCCTGTTGTTACACTGCTTTTTACAAATGTTATTTTTCTGATTTCTGTTAATGGAATATTAATAGGTGCAATAGTGTCATTGATATTAATTGTTAAATTATTGCTATTGAACCAAAGTTTACCTGTTGAATCAATTGAATAAGCTTGCTCTGTGTTGTCAAGTAAAACAACTTTTAACTCAGTTTGCCCAATAGCAAATTCAACCTTTAGCAGTAAAAATAACGAGACTATAACTAGCCTAATCAGTTTTAGTTTTTTTATACCTTTCATATTTTTAAAATGATTTATTATGAACAAACATAACGTAATCACTAAGACAAATTGAATAATTTGCGATATAAAGCAGGTTTCCTGCGAAGTATTTTATTGGGTATTAAACCGTGTAAAAAATTCCTTTTCGTAATTGACGCCAATTGGTATCTCTCTTTGTGATAAATAAATTGTTTTACGTCCAATTTTTTCTATTCGTTTAAGTGGAATAACAAACGAACGATGTACACGCATAAAGTCGTTTTTGGGAAGTTTTTCCATTACGGTTTTGAGTGTCATCCGTGTTGTAATTTTTTTGCTATCTGTAATATGAATATCTATATAATCAGCAAACGATTCAATAAATAATATATCAGCAGTTGGTATCTTGTGTAAACTATAGTCAGAGCGTACATGTAAATATTGAATTTCAGAATTGATTTTATTTATTTTATAATCATATAGTTCATTTGCCTTATTTACAGCTGTTAAGAATCGTTCATAAGAAAATGGCTTTAACAAATAATCTACAGCATTTAAATCAAATCCATCTATAGCATATTGACTATGTGCTGTTGTAAAAATTACCATTACATTTTGTTGTAATGATTTATATAATTCAACACCAGAAAGCATTGGCATCTGAATATCTAAAAAAAGTAAATCTATTGGAATATTCTGAATATACTTTTGTAATTCACTTACCTTAGTAAATGTCTTTTCTAACGAAATAATATTTGTTTGTGAACAAAATTCTTGAATCAATTCAAGTGCTAGTGGTTCATCATCTATTGCAATTGCTTTAATCATCAGAAAAATATTTTAAGTTTTGTACAATAAACCTTATCCGTTTCGGTAACTATTAATTTGTATTTGTTCGGATATATTAACTCCAATCTATTTTTTGCATTAGCTACTCCTAAACCAGATTTTTCTAATGTTAGTTTACTTATCGAAACTTTATTGTTCTTAACCACCAACACCAACTCACTTTCTATAATTTCAATTTTTATTTCTATTTCTGAATTTTCATCTGGGCTTACTCCATGCTTAAAAGCATTTTCAACAAATGGAATAAGCAGCATCGGTGCTATTTGTTTATCAGCAGAATTTCCTTTTACTTCATAGCTAAGATTAACATTTTCTGTTAATCGTAATCTTTGCAAGTCAATAAAATCATTAATACATAGAATTTCTTTTTCTAAGCGAACCCTATCTTGGTTTATCTCTGTTATCAGATAGCGCATTAATCCAGATAATTTCAACAAACTAATAGATGAATTAGACGCTTTTTCCCTTATTGTTAATGTGTAAATACTATTAAGTGCATTAAACATAAAATGAGGATTAATTTGTGCCAACAAATAATTCATCTCAGCTTTTTGCTTAGCATTTTCTAAAATGTAATTTCGATTACTTACTTTAAGTAATAACGAGAAAAGTACAATTGCTCCAAACAAAAAGAATGTTTGATCATTTTCTGTAAAAAAGAATTGAAATTTTGAAACAACTGAATTTTGATTAAAATCAAACGGCTGTGGTGGTGGATACTGTAATCCTTTTTTCGGTTTTTCTCCAAGAGGTGGTCTGAATCCAATTAGCTGTTTATTTGGCGGTCGAAATGTAATAGAAGAAGTAACAATTAAAATTCCTATTAATACAATCAAAATAATAGAGAAATACTGTACTGTCTTTTTCCTAAAATACAATTTAGGTATTAATACGAAGTAATTAAAATAGAAAAATATTAAGATAAGAGCATTTGCAATAATATTTCTTATAATATCAATCGAGAAAAACTTAGTTTCTATATGATCCGGGCGTACAGGTAATATAATTGGCTGTATTAAAAACACCGTTCCCAAAACTATTTGCAACCATATTAATTTCTGTTTACTCTTCATTATTTTTAATGTTTACAAAATAATGAATTAGATTAATTATACTCTAAATTATGAGATGAATTACTTAATAAGTGCGAAGAAAGAATCTATAAGCTAAAGAAAAAACGTTTTAATGTAATGAACTAATATGAATTCTATTGAAAATTTCTCATTTAGAACTTATAAAATAATGTTAAAACAACAGCAATCTATTCTTTAAAATCCAATTTAAATTTTCTAATTCGTTTTAAAGGCCCGCTACAATAAATTTCATGGCAGCTAATACATTGGTTAATATAAGCTGTAAACATTTCCTTTTGATTAATCAAAGGTGCATTAATTAAATTTTTATGTGCCACTTGTAATAACCTGGCATTTTCAAAAAACTGCGGTTGTAATACATCCGGATCAGTAGGTTCAACCAAATGAAAACGTATGAATGGAAAATCAGAAGCTGTAATTTTTTCATTTGCCAAAACCTTTTCTTTCATCTTAGCAGCATTATCAGCCATTTGCCGCATCATTAACGCCATTGGCTTATCTTGATTTGGATATTTTGTGGCACTTGGCGTTACACACGTTTCAGTAGAATCTATAGTATCTTGTGCTGCTTGTTGTGCTGTATTACCTTTATTATTTTGTGTACATGCTATAATTGCAGCAGACAAAATTGTAACAAAACTTAAAAATACTCTTTTACGTTTCATTGTAGAATTACTCCTTTTGCCTCAAATACTAACTCTTTAAGAGGTTCGGTAATTGAATCAATAGCTTCTTTTGATTTGCCATCATCTTTTGCATATTCTTTTAAATCTGCAATTGAAGTAACTTCTATACGGGCAACACCATCTACTATTGCTTGTTTACCTTTGGCATCTTTAGGCACAAAAAAACCATAATCTTTAAATGTAACACGCATTGTTGAACCATCATTGGCTTTCAATTCCATCCAGCACCCTTTCTTTTGGCAAACAGCTTCTATCGGTGCTGTAACTTTTACCGCTAACTCCTCACCTTCTTTTATTTTAGCTTTTAATTCATCCATAGTAATTGCACCACTTCCGTCTATTGAATCTCCATAATAATATTGTGTGGATGTATTATTGTTTTTGTTTGCAGCTGTGTTTTCTGTGTTTTGCGAACAAGACATTGTAAATACAAAAAGTAGTATTCCGATAACAAAGTTAGTTTTCATATTAAAGCATTTAGTTTATTGCAAATTAATTGGATTGAACGCGAATTAAAAAGATGATTATTATTAAATTAAAATAAATAGATTGATGTAATCCTATAAAATACTATATTTGCCGCACCTAAATGAAAAGGTATTGTGGCCGAGAGGCTAGGCTCAGCTCTGCAAAAGCTGCTACAGCGGTTCGAATCCGCTCAATACCTCAAAAAAAGCCCGATATTTTCGGGCTTTTTTATTTATTATGTTTGGCTGTTAATTTTAAAACTCACGCCCATACTGTCTAATTCCTTAATTACCGAATTATCTAAATTAATTTTATAACTACGCGAGTGTGCTGTTACCTTATATTTCAAAAGCTCATCATATAGATTCAACTTCAAATCAAAAGCACCTTTATTGGTATTAACAAACTGTGAAAATTGTTGAATAAAACTCTTGTTTATTTTATCTGCATTTAACTCTACATGTACTGATTTTACAAATTTTTCGCGCACATCTGCCAATAAAAAAATGGATTGCACCGAAAAGTCGTATTGATTTTGGTCTTTAAACGAAGGCTTCATTCTACCTTTTACATACAACATTTGCCCATTACTTAATAAATGTCTATACTTTAAGTACTCTTCGCTCCACATCATTATGCGTAGTTGCCCGCTGTAATCTTCTATGGTAAATCCACCATAAGGTTTATTATTTTTTTGACTTACTTTTTCATAACTATCCACTACAATTCCGGCAATACTTATTTCGTTGTTTTTCTTATCATTTACAGTTGCTATTTCAGAATTTACAAAATATTGAAATTCTAATTTATAAGTATCCAATGGATGGCCGCTTAGATACATACCTACTACTTCTTTTTCCTTTTTTAGTTTATGTATTAAACTCCATTGTTCGCAAGCAGGTATAATTGGTTCTGCAAGCGTTACCGATGCAGTTCCTCCGAATAATGATTGCTGATTGGCATTTTCGTTTGCAGCTACATTGCTTGCAAAGCGAAGTGCTTTTTCTAATAAATTTGGTTCATCTCCATGTTCAGGAAAGAAATATTGT
>JACFNJ010000301.1 GCA_019454865.1 Bacteroidia bacterium | reverse complement strand
CCAAATGGTTTTCCGGTTTCATCCAATTCCTGATCGTTGTATTGGAGTTTTTTACCCGATAATTCTTGATGATTTTTTAAATCAAAATCTGTACGGGAGTGTATTCCTTCCAACTCTTTAAAACCAAACGGAAAGTTAAACTCAATATCCACAGCTGCATCAGCATAATGAGCAAGTTTTACATGGTCGTGAAAACGGTAATTAGCATCACCCAATCCAAGTCTTTTGTGCCATTTCAAGCGTGCTTCTTTCCAATATTCATACCATTGCTTTTGGGTTCCGGGACGCACAAAAAACTGCATCTCCATTTGCTCAAACTCACGCATACGCATAATAAATTGGCGAGCTATAATTTCATTACGAAATGCTTTTCCGGTTTGTGCAATTCCAAATGGTATTTTCATTCTTCCTGTTTTTTGAACATTCAGGTAATTAACAAAAATGCCTTGTGCGGTTTCCGGACGTAAATATATTTTATCTGCATCCTCTGCCATTGCACCCATTTCAGTACTAAACATCAAATTAAACTGACGAACATCGGTCCAGTTTTTGGTTCCACTTATCGGGCAAGCTATTTCGTGTGTTTCTATTAATTGTTTTAACCCCACCAAATCGTTATCAAGCATGGCTTTGTCTAAGGCTGCCTGCAATTCAGTGGCCTTGTTAGATTTGTTTTCTTTTTCGTATTTGGCAATCTTATCTTCAAGCAACTGGTCTGCACGATAGCGTTTCTTGCTGTCTTTGTTATCTATCATAGGGTCGCTAAATCCATCAATATGCCCACTTGCTTTCCATGTTTTAGGATGCATAAAAATTGCGGCATCTATTCCAACAATGTTTTCATGCATTTGCACCATTGCTTTCCACCAATATTGGCGCAAGTTGTTTTTCAACTCTACTCCATTCTGTCCATAGTCATATACTGCTGCTAAACCATCATAAATCTCACTACTAGGAAACACAAAGCCATACTCTTTTGCATGGCTTACAACTTTTTTAAAAATGTCTTCACTCATAATTTTGGCGCAAATTAACTGCTTTCTCAATTTTTAGACAATTTTATACATATTTATTAAATTTGAGCCACATAGTTAAATTATAATGATTAACGTATTTACAGTAACCATTACACCCCGATTGCAATATGTGTTGGGTGAAATTTTTACTCGTAGATTGGGTTTAGATTTTGAAATCATTACAGATGTTGAAGTATTTACCAAAACAAAAGGCGTACGAATTAATTATAGTAACATAACGATAGATTCTACACTACAGATTTTACCACACGGATTGTTAAACAATCACTCCATTGAAAAAATAGTATTTGATGTAACTGCAAATAATGATTGGCATATTGTATTTGGTAAGATAAATAATTCGGTTATTCCTTTTGATATTTTCGCATCCATTTTTTATTTACTAAGCAGATACGAAGAATACACTATTTCCGAAAGAGATATACATGGAAGATTTCAGGCAAAAAACAGTATTGCGTTTGCAAATAATTTTTTAAGAATACCACTAATTGAACTTTGGTGTGAAAAATTAAAAGAGATACTTCAATATCATAAAAAACATCTTGAATTTAAAAATCATACATACACAGCACTACATACTGTTGATGTGGACTTGTGTTATAAATATTTTGGAATTGACTGGTGGAAATGGAT
>JACFNJ010000036.1:8902-15396 GCA_019454865.1 Bacteroidia bacterium | reverse complement strand
CTGTCTCCAATTTTCAAGAAACTCATTAAACCGGAAGATGTTCCTCCACCTGATAATTTTTCTCCAGAACCACGAATACGACTAAAGTTGGTTCCTACACCCGATCCGTATTTAAAAATACGCGCTTCACGTACCCACAAATCCATTATTCCACCTTCATTTACTAAATCATCATCTACTGAAAGTATAAAGCAAGCATGCGGTTGAGGTCTTTCGTATGCTGAGGTTGATTTTTCTAATTTTCCTGTTTTAGGATTCACAAAATAATGTCCTTGTGGTTTACCGGTAATGTTATACGAACTATGTAGTCCGGTATTAAACCATTGTGGTGAGTTAGGTGCGGCATACTGCCCAATAATCATATATACTAACTCATCATAAAATTTATTTGCATCGGCTGTAGATGCGAAATATCCGTATTGCTCGCCCCAGCTTTTCCAGCAGTGCGCCATACGATGTGCTACTTGTTTAATAGAGTTTTCACCTCCGGTTGTTCCATCCGGCATTGGCACTCCAGCTTTTCTGAAATACTTTTGTGCTAATATATCAGTAGCTACTTGACTCCAAAATTTTGGTACCTCTACATTAGTCATTTCAAAAACCTTTTCGCCATTTGGATTTTTAATTACTGACGAACGTATGTCGTATTCATACAGATCATAAGCACTGATTCCTTCTTTAGTGAAGAACCGTTCGATTTGCAGCCCCTTTTGTTCTGCCTTTTTTGTTGATTTAGTAGTCATATATGGAACAATATTTTTGTGAGTTTTTATGTTGTTAAAAATTCAACCGTTTTTTTAGCGGTTTTTTACCAAAAATGAGTTAGAAAAATTTCCTAATCAAACTGCATTTTCCACATGTAAATTTTGCTAACATAGCAACGGCTTATATAGTATGGGTTATAGTATGTGTATAACCGAATTATTCACATAAAAAATTCAAGCCAGCCTTGATTTCTCGTTAAGATTTAAGTTGCTCAAAAAGAATTGTTTTGTTGTAAAAAATAGACATTTAGATGATTAGCTTTAAATAGTACAAGTATTTTTCAGCATATCAAGTCATTATGCCTAAATGGTGATTTTGTATCAATTTAAAAACTATATTCAGATAATTGAAATACCGTTATGGAAAATTTCCATTATGAATGGAAACAAAAAGGCTGCTTTAATTGAATAAAACAGCCTTTGTGAATTTGGTTTATAATAAAATTATTCTACCGTAACTGATTTTGCCAAGTTTCTTGGTTGATCAACATTGCATCCACGCATAACGGCAATGTGATACGATAACAATTGCAACGGAATACTAGCTACTAATGGCAACATTGCTTCTTCACATTGTGGTATATAAATTACATAATCGGCATTTTGTGCAATATGCTCATCGCCTTGTGTGGCAATGGCTATTACTTTACCTTTTCTTGCTTTTACTTCTTGAATATTGCTGATTACTTTTTCGTAATAACTGTGTTGTGTTGCAATTACCACTACCGGCATTTCTTCATCTATAAGTGCGATTGGGCCATGCTTCATTTCGGCAGCAGGATATCCTTCAGCATGAATGTAGCTTATTTCTTTCAATTTTAATGCTCCTTCCAATGCAATTGGAAAACCATAACCTCTACCTAAATACAATGCATTTCGAGATTCTTTTATTTCTTCTGCAATTTTTTTAATTGAATCATCTAGTTTCAATGTTTCTTCAATTTTTGAAGGTATTGTTTCCAATTCAATTAATAACTCGCGCATTCGCTGTGTTGATATAGCACCTCTTTTTTGTGCTACAGAAAGTGCCATTAACAATAAAGCTGTAACCTGAGCTGTAAATGCTTTGGTAGAAGCTACTCCAATTTCAGGACCTGCATGTGTGTATGCACCGGCATCAGTAATACGTGGTATGGATGACCCAACTACATTACATACTCCAAATATTGTAGCACCTTTGCTCTTTGCTAATTCAAGCGCTGCTAACGTATCTGCTGTTTCACCACTTTGCGATATAGCAATCACAAAATCGCTCTCATCCAATACCGGATTGCGATAGCGGAACTCCGATGCATATTCCACTTCAACCGGTATGCGTGCAAAATCTTCGAATAAATATTCGCCTACTAAGCCGGCATGCCAGCTTGTTCCACATCCCACTATTATAATTCTTTTGCAGTTTTTCAACTTGTCTTCAAACAAGTCAATCCCTGCCATTGCTATATTGCCTTCATTAATATGTGTTCTGCCACGGAACGAATCCAAAATTGAACGTGGTTGTTCATATATTTCTTTTAACATGAAGTGCTCAAAACCCCCTCTTTCTATACTTTCTAAGTTAATCTCTAACTCCTGTATATATGGTGTTTTAATGGTGTTGTCAATGGTTTTAATTGTAAGTTTATTGTTATCAATTATTACAATTTCGCCATCGTTTAGGTAAACAACATTTTTGGTATATTCTACAATTGGTGTAGCATCGCTTGCAATAAAATGTTCGCCTTCACCAATGCCCACAACCATTGGGCTACCTTTACGTGCACCAATTAAATAATTTGGGTCGGATTTGGACAAGATAACTATAGCATAAGCTCCTATAACCTGCGTTAAAGACATACGCACTGCTTCTTCCAACGTTACTTTGTTTTTTTGGTGCACTTCTTCTATTAAGTGTACCAACACTTCGGTATCTGTGTCGCTTTTAAATTCATGCCCACGTTCCTGTAAAGCTTTTTTTAATGAAGCATAATTTTCAATAATGCCATTATGAATTATTGCAAATTCTTTGTTTTGGGAAAGATGCGGGTGTGCATTTCGGTCGTTGGGTTCACCATGTGTAGCCCAGCGTGTATGCCCCATTCCGGTAAACGCATGAACATCCTTATCGGAGGTTTCAGCTTCCAGATCAGAAACTTTTCCGGTTTTTTTGTAAATGTTTAAACTTTTTTCAGGAGTTAACAATGCAACACCTGCGCTATCGTATCCACGATATTCTAAACGTTTTAATCCCTTTATTATAATAGGGTAGGCTTCTCTATGACCTATGTAAGCTACTATTCCACACATGGTTTCAAATTTATGATTATCTTGATAATTTAAAAGTAAATGTTTCCAAATCCGATTTTTTATTTATTGCTGATAATATCGTTTGGGTTTGTTTCAATAATTCATCAAACTCTTCAAATGATAATGCTTGGTCGCCATCACTTAATGCTTTGGCTGGCGTTGGATGCAACTCAATTAGTAAACCATCGGCTCCAATTGCTATAGCAGCAAGCGATGCAGGTGTTACATACTTGGCTATTCCTGTGGCATGGCTTGGGTCAACTATAATTGGTAAATGACTCAATTCTTTAATTAATGGTATTACGTTTATGTCTAATATATTTCTACTGCTTGGGTCAAAACTGCGTATGCCTCTTTCGCACAATATTATCTTTTCGTTTCCACCACTCATTATGTATTCGGCTGCCAATAACCATTCCACTACTTTTGCCTGGAAACCTCGTTTTAGTATTATTGGTTTATTTATTTTTCCTAACTCATTTAGCATATAAAAGTTGTGCATGTTTCTGCTTCCAACTTGTATTATATCTGCATAAGCTGCCACTTCATCTATCAGGCTTGTGTCCAAAACTTCCGTTACTACATTTAAATTATATGCCTTTGCGGCTTTATGCAAAAGCTGTAATCCGGTTTTTTCAAGCCCTCTAAAACTATATGGCGATGTACGTGGCTTATATGCACCACCTCGAATATTTTTTATTCCTTTGTTATGCAAAAACTCAGCAACCTGAAATATTTGATCTTCGTTTTCCACCGAACATGGCCCGGCAATCATTGTAAAGTTATTATCTCCAATTTTTGAGCTATTAACTTCTACAACAGTATTTGTTTTATAGAGTTTTGATGCCAGTTGGTAAGGAGTATCTATCGGAATAATTTTTTCTATTCCTTTAAAAACTTTTATCTTATCTTCTTGCTGAAACTTTGGAACTACAAATGTTTTTGTGGCATCTATGTATTTATAGGCAAGATTATTTTCTTGGAAAAACAAGGCTAAAGCATGTTTATCCGTATCCGTACTGCTTTTATGTAATATTACTATCACGGCTTATTTTATAACAGTATATGTTAGTATCAGTTTTATTTTTTTATCAATTAGTGTGCTGTCAGTATTAAATACTGCTCGATTTATAGACACCGGATAATCTTCAGGAACAAACAAATTTAAACCATAGTTAGTATTCGTTTTATTGTTTGTATAATTATTAAACACCTCTTGAATATACCGATTAATATGAAATGAATAGCTTTGTGTACTTTGGTCGTATAATCCACCATAATAACTTAACGATTCACTAAAGTCAGCTATCATTTTTCGAGTTCCGTTAGGGTATGCATCCCAAATATTTAATCGTGTTGGCAATTGATATATTGATGTATCAACATTGGCTAATTTAAACTCAATTCTAGCACTTTGAATTGCCACTTGGTTATTTTTAACCAAATCAAGTAAATTAGGTATTAATATTCTTGTTTTAATACCTGCACCACCTTGTACATAGCAAGTATTTTGATGATTACCACTTTGCATTGGCTGTAATGTTACCGGAATTGCACTGTGCTTAAATTGATTGGTTTTTACCTCATTGGTGCCTCCGAAAGGAAACTCAAATTTAGATTGTACACCAGCTTTTGAAGCATAAACCACTAATGCACTTTCAGCATTATCTGTTCGCATATTAATGTAAGCAACGGCACCGTCACCTGCTGCCATACCCATTTGTTCGGCAGTGATATAAAAACCTTTAAATGCCGATTTAAACTGCGTAGGATTACTAAATGAAGAATCAGCCGCTAACTGAAGTTTATTTATAAAGTTAGGATCTGTAATTTTAATACGCATTTGTGGTGCATAAGAGTACCTTGTACCATCAATTGTTAAAATTACACTATCGTTTAAATTAAACTCTCCGTTGTAGCTGCCCAATTCAGTATTGTTTATTTGATACTCTCTGTTTGAGAAAAAAGTTGCATCCAATGATGTGTTTAAGTCTTCAGTAAGTTCATACAACTTTATCGTTTGAGTGGTATTTTTTCCATACAATGCAGTTTTGCCTGCATATCGTAATTGTACAACAGCAGAGTCAATGGTCATTCCGCTAAATGTAAAATTTGAAACAGGATATAAAAATTGAGTAACTAAATTGGACGTTGAAATTCCCAAAACCGGGTCATTCATTTGCCCCAACATATAGTATGAAGCAAATCGTGTATCCACGCTATCTGCAACTGAGCTATATGAAATTACAGTAAAAGTATCGGTTACTTGTATATCAAAACCACTTCGGTTTCCTATTACGTCTGAACCTATTTCGTTGTTTTCTTTTTTACAAGATATACTAAAAAATAGTACAGATAAAAGAATTAGGAAAGCATTTTTAGTTCTGTCTTTCCAGCAAATTATCATACAGTTTTATATAGTCTTCTACGTAATCTTCTTCTTCTTTATGTCCGATTACTACTTTGCCTTTTTGTTTTTTAATAAAACTTGTAACATCCGGATCAATATCTTCGCTACACTTTACAACTGCATCGGAGTGTACTATACCTGATTTGTATAATCCTGCACAAGACGCATCTAATGCTCCCATTTGCTTGTTATCAATTGTATTTAAGCTTGCTTTTCGAGCAAAGTCTTTACCTAAGCTGTCATCAAATTGATTTTCAAAAACGCTGTAAACTATTTTTGCATTTTTAAAAACCGGCTCGTCTTTATAAATAGTTTTTAAATAAAGTGGAACCAAACTTGTCATCCAGCCATGGCAATGGATAATATCCGGCTGCCAGCCCAACTTTTTTACAGTTTCCAAAACCCCTTTACAGAAGAAAATAGTTCTTTCATCATTGTCGTCAAAAAACTTATTGTTTTCATCCGTGTAAACAAATTTACGATGAAAATAATCTTCGTTATCTAAAAAATACACCTGCATTTTTGCTTCAGGCAATGATGCTACCTTTATGGTAAGTGGGTTGTCATTATCGTCTATTGTAATGTTAATACCAGACAATCGAACAACTTCGTGTAACCTGTTTCTTCTTTCATTAATACAACCATAACGTGGCATTAACACGCGTATTTCGTTTTCTTTTTCTTGAATTGCTTGTGGAAGTCGTCTTGCTAATTCTGCTACAGTACTCACTTTCAAATACGGACTCATTTCTGACGAAATGAACAAAATTTTCTTTTTTGCCATTATAAATCTCCTTAAAAAAAGTTTACAAAAATATATAAAAATTATAGAAAAATAGTAATATACCGCCCTTTTTATTTTCCTTAAAAGGATAACAACCACATAATAAGTAACCTAAATGTTTGTTTTTAAAAATATAAATCACCTTGAACATCACTTAAATAAAAAACGTGCAGAGGGTCAATCCATAGGTTTTGTACCTACAATGGGTGCATTACACCAAGGGCATCTTTCGCTTATAAAAAAATCATTA
>JACFNJ010000036.1:0-8892 GCA_019454865.1 Bacteroidia bacterium | reverse complement strand
CCCAATTTAATAACAAAAAAGACTTTGAAACCTATCCTCAAACAATTGACGCAGATGTAAAGTTATTGCTTGATACCGGGTGTAACGTGTTGTTTTTGCCAAGTACGAATGAAATGTATGCAAGTAGTTTGGATGTGGCAGAAATTAACTATGGTTCAATTACTAATAACTACGAAGGCGCACTTAGACCCGGGCATTTTAACGGAGTAGTAGCGATTGTGAAAAAATTATTTACAATAACGAATCCGGATGCTGTGTATTTTGGTCAAAAAGACTTGCAACAATGCTTAGTAATAAACAAACTCATTGAAACAGAATTTCCGAAAATAAAAATGAATATTGTTGATACCATAAGAGAAACAAATGGATTAGCAATGAGCTCGCGTAATATGCGGCTAACTTCAACACAAAAAGATTTAGCCGTAAATTTGTCCAAAGCTTTGTTTTATGCAAAGCAAGAAATATTAAGCGGAGGACCGATTGATCAAACAATTGAAAATGCTAAATTAAGTTTTCTAATGGATTCAAATTTTAGGCTGGAGTACTTTGATTTGATAAATATGGAAACGATGGAAAAAGAAACAACATTAAACACAAAAAATAAATATGCTTTAATAATTGCATGTTGGTGTGCAGATGTTCGCTTAATAGATAACGTACTATTAACAGAATAAGAAAAATTTTTACGTTATTTGATGAATCATGCGTAAGCAAGAAGAATTTATACTGCAAGCAGAAAGCAAAGCATTCAATCAGGAACATCATGATAGAATGGTGGAACGTGCCGACAAGTATGAAGCAAGCTTAGCTACAGGTATTTCAAATTTTTCTAACCTTTCATTAGCACGGCATCGTGCAGCTTATATAAAATGGAAGGTAGCTGAAAACTTAGATAAATATTTAATAGATTTTGAATCCAATGTTATTAAGAAAGGTGGCAAAGTGTTGTGGGCGGATACAGCAGAAGCAGCTATTAAAGAGATCGAATCAATTTTAGTAAAACACGATACGCAAACCGTACTGAAAAGTAAAAGCGAATTAGCTGAAGAAATTGACTTAAAAAATCATCTTCAAAAAATAGGCATTACAACCATTGAAACAGAGTTTGGTGAATTTGTTGCAGGCATTTCAAATGAAAAATCATACCATGTTGTTAATTCAATTATTCACAAATCAAAACTTGAAATTACACAACAACTAAATGCACATACCGGAACATCTATTGACACGGATGCCAAAGAAATACTTTCAGATGTTAGCGAAGCTATTCGTTCAAAATATACTTCAACTTCAATTAGTATTACCGGTGCTAATTTTTTATTTGCAAACGAAGGAATGGTGGGCTTTACCGAGAATGAAGGAAATATCGGGAAAAGCAATGCGCTTGCAAAGGTTCATATTGTATTAGCCGGAATTGATAAAATATTGCCCTCCATTAATGATGCTGAATTATTCTTTAGTTTATTATCAACGTATGCTACCGGACAAAAATTAGCAACTTACAACTCCATAATAGGACCAAAAACACAAGACGATGTAGATGGACCGGATGAGTTTATTATAATTTTAATTGACAATGGACGAAGTAATGTATTGGCTCAACAAGATCAACGGCAAGCATTGTCATGTATTAAATGTGGTGCATGCTCCAATGTATGTCCGGTGTTTCAAAATATAGGCGGACATACCTACGGAAACACAAACAAAGGACCAATTGGCGCGGTTGTAGCTCCATTACAATTTGGTATGGATGAGTATAAACATTTGAGTTATGCAAGTTCAGCATGTGGTAAGTGTACGGAAGTATGCCCGGTAAACATTGACATCCACAACCACCTAATTAGAAACAGAAAATACAGCGTACAAAGTGGTTTGGAAAAAAATGCAGAGAAAATTGCATGGTTTAGTTGGAAAAAATTGGTACTTAGCAGAAAGAACATGAATAAAGGAACCTCAATAAAAGGGTTTATGCTTAAATCATTTTTTAAATCCGCTTGGGGTAATCGAAGAGAATTTCCAAAATTAGCTGATAAGTCGTTTAATCAGCTTTGGCGTGAAGAAAAAGGATTGAAATAAGCGGTATTAAATATTGCATAAGTATAATTAAGCAATATGTATTTATAAAATACTATTTTCGCAACCGTTTATGGCGCTTGATCAGCTTGACGATGAATTTCCTAACTCAGCAGAGATGAGTTTTTTTGACCACATAGACGCATTACGCGGTCATATCATAAGGTCAGTAATTGCAGTTATAGTATTTGCAGTAATTGCATTTTTAAATAAATACATATTGTTTGATGTAATAATTTTTGGTCCTATTCATACCGATTTTTGGACCTATGAGGTGCTTTGTAAATTATCCCACCAATTTGCCGGAAGTGATGAGTTTTGTATCAAAGAAATGGGATTTGTTTTATCCAACATTACAATTAGTGGTCAATTTAGTCAGCATATTTTTATATCCTTTATTGCAGGTATTGTGTTAGCATTTCCATATATTTTATGGGAGTTATGGCGATTTTTAAAACCGGCACTTAGCTATAAAGAAATCCGTTATGCACGAGGATTGGTATTTTACAGCTCAATGCTGTTTTTTATAGGTATATTATTTGGATACTACCTATTATCACCACTATCAATAAATTTTTTGGGCTCATACAAAGTGAGTGAAATGGTAAGCAACGAGATAAATCTTGACTCGTATGTTTCATTTATTTCAACCATGACATTTGCTACAGGTTTAGTTTTTGAAATGCCAATACTGGTTTATTTTCTTGCAAAAATTGGAATACTTGGTAATAAATGGATGCGAAAAAACAGACGATATGCAATTGTAATAATACTTGTAATGGCTGCCATATTAACCCCTTCGCCAGATGTTGCAAGCATGGTACTAATGTTTATTCCATTATATAGTTTGTATGAAATTAGTATATTAGTAGCAGCAAGTGTTGAAAAAGGAAATAAGTAGATACGTTGTATTTTTATCTTTAATATAATAAACACAAAACATCATGAAAATAGGAATTGGTGGAGATCATGCAGGATATGCATATAAAAAAGAATTAATAGAAATGCTAACCCAAAGCGGTTACGAAATGAAAGATTTTGGTCCGTTCAGTGATGCATCGGTAGATTATCCCGATTTTGCACATCCATTAGCAAATGCAGTAGAAAAACAAGAAGTGAATTTAGGAATATTAATTTGTGGAAGCGGTAATGGTGTGGCTATAACAGCAAATAAACACCAAAGCATACGTGCAGCACTTTGCTGGACAGAAGAATTGGGGGCACTTGCAAGACAACATAACAACGCAAATGTATTGTGTTTGCCTGCTCGTTTTATATCTCTTGATTTAGCGAAACAAATTACAAATACATTTCTTACAACACCTTTTGAAGGTGGGCGTCACGAAAACAGAGTAAATAAAATTGCTTGTATCTAACGTAATTTTAAATTGGAAGATATACCAAGTATATTAAAAAAACTGAATACTGGAGATAGTCGTGCATTAGCTCGGTGTATTAGTTTAGTTGAAAACGAAACAGAAGGATATATCGAATTATTGCAAGCCTTAACATTTAAAAAACACACCCCAATTATTGGCATTACAGGTCCGCCCGGAGCAGGTAAAAGCACATTAATAGGTGCATTAGCTACACATATTGCAACACTTAATAAAAAACTTGCAATTGTAGCCATAGACCCAAGTTCGCCATTTAATAAAGGAGCAATTATGGGCGATAGACTTCGCATGAATGAAAATTTTTTGCACCCAAATATTTTCATTCGCAGCATGGCAAGCAGAGGAAGTTTAGGAGGACTTGCTCCCAAAGTTTTTGAAGTTTCGGATTTAATTCGAGCAGCTGATTTTGATTTTATTTTAATAGAAACTGTAGGCGTAGGACAAAGCGAAGTTGAAATAGCAGCATTGGCCGATACTACAATTTTAACACTTGTACCTGAAGCGGGAGATGATATACAAACCATTAAAAGTGGTGTAATGGAAATAGCAGATATATTTGTATTAAACAAAGCAGATAGAGAAGGAGCAAACACTTTTATTAAAAACTTAAGCATACTTGCTCATAACAATATTCGCAATGGGTGGCAAGCACCTGTTATTAAAACTATTGCTACACAAAAAGATGGATTACAAGCCTTATACGATGACATACTACAACATCAACTACAATATAAAGATTCCGTTATAAAAGCACTCTTTATGGCTGAAAAGGCAATGGTATTGATAAAAAACAGCAGGACAAAAGATATATCATTCACATCTATTATAACTGATATGAAACTATTAATGGAAGACAATAATTTTAATCTTTATAAATACGTATCCCAATTTGGATAAAAGAAAAAGCTAATGAATTTTTGTATCGTTTCCGGTTCTGCAAGAGCAAACAACAACACCATCAGATTGGCAAAAGCAATTGAAAAACTTGTTACACAACTTGGGTTTTCTGCTTCCGTAATTGATTTTGAACAGTATGATATTCCGCTTATCAATCAAGGTGAAATTGACAGAGAAAATCCCACATCATTTCAAAAATCATTAATTGAGAATATGCAACGTGCAGAAGTAATTTTAATTATTTCGCCTGAATACAATTGGAGTACAACACCCGAAATATTAAACTGGCTTCATCGTTTTGGCGAAACAAAATTTATTGATTTGTTTCAAAACAAAGTGTTTGCCACATTGGGTGTATCAACCGGAAAAGGCGGTAAAGCTCCGGTTTTGCACTTAAATGGCATACTAAATAAAATTATCAGCTTTATGGAAATAGAAAGTATAGTATCTCCACGAATATTTGAATCACACTTTACTAAAGAAGTATTAGATGAAGATGGAAATATTCAGGGTAACGAACAATTTACAATAGGATTAAATAAATTTATTGCTTATACAATTCAAATTGCAAATAGATGGTTTAAATAAACCAATATTGATTTTATAAAACGGTAATTAGGTTACAATATAAGTCGCTAAGTTTTACTTCTGCTTTTGATGCCACTGCAATTATTTGATCAATATTTACCGGTTGCAAATCATCCGGATTACATTCATCAGTTAAAACACTAATAGCAGCACAAGGCAAGTTCATGTGATTGGCGGTAATTACTTCGGGCACGGTACTCATACCAACAGCATCAGCACCTATACGATGTAAGAAGCGATACTCCGCACGAGTTTCAAGCATTGGACCGGTAACTGCTACATATACACCTTCACGTAATTGAATGTTATTTTCTTTTGCAAGTTGAGTAAGTTTTTGATTAATACTTTTATTGTAAGGTGCGCTCATATCCGGAAATCTGGGACCAAAATCATAATTATTTTTCCCAATAAGTGGATTGCCAGGCAACATATTGATATGATCGTCTAATAACATCAAATCGCCTTTTTGCCAATTAATATTTAAACAACCCGCAGCATTGGATAATAACAAAAATTTTATCCCAAGCAATTTCATCACTCGAATAGGAAACGCTATTTGCTCCATACTGTACCCTTCATAGTAATGGAATCTTCCTTGCATTGCCAGCACTTTTTTGTCGGCTATTGTTCCATAAATCAGTTTTCCGGCATGGCTTTCTACCGTTGAAACCGGAAAGTTAGGAATAGTATCATAAGCAAATTCTTTAATAACATTAATTCGGGATGCAAGATGCCCTAAACCGGTACCTAATACAATACCTACATACGGCAAATCAACTCCTTCGTTTTTTAAATATTCTACTGTTTGGTTTAGTTGATTTATATTCATGATTGAAATTATAAGTGTGTGCGGAAAGTAAAATAAATAATTTATGTATTAATGAAATTAATTGGTAATAAAAAATGCCGATCTTACATCGGCATTTTATTTAAAGTTCATCCTCGTTGTAAAAATAATCATCGTTGGTTGGGTAATCCGGCCACACTTCCTCAATACTTTCGAAAGGCTCACCATCATCTTCCATTTCTTGTAAGTTTTCTATAACCTCTAAAGGTGATCCACTACGAATAGCATAATCAATAAGTTCATCTTTAGTTGCCGGCCATGGAGCATCGTCTAAATATGATGCTAATTCTAATGTCCAATACATAGTCGTTAATTTTTAATTCTTTTGCGAATATAAAAAACTAAATCTTTTAAAAAATTAATTTTTAGCTTCAAGATTTAATCTTGAAAATCAGCTATTGGGCAAGCTATTAAGTATTGTTTTTAAAGTTTTTTTCTTATCCACTTTACCGCTTTCTAATCTTTCAAATTCAGAAACTGCATAATAATGTTTTGGTGCAGCATATTTTCCTAATGTTTCTTTACAGTACTCTGTTATTTTATTTTGAATTGTTTCATGCAGTGGTTCACCAAGCATAATTACTACTACCACTTCACCATATTTTTCATCCGGCATGCTGCATACAAACATTGGCTTTGGAGGTATTTCCAACTCATTTAATTTTCTTTGAATAGCCTGCTCTACATCATAAGTAAATATTTTTATACCACCACTATTTATTACATCATCAATGCGTCCTATCAGTTCAAATTGTGTGGGACTGATTAAGTTTATCAAGTCATTCGTTATAAGCCAGGTATTGTTGGTTATTTCTGATTCAATACACAAACAACTTCTTTCGTCTTGCTTAAAAACAACACCCGGTAATGCTGTATAATACTTATCTACGCCTATTAGTTTTAAAGCTACATGGCTTAGGGTTTCTGTCATACCATAAGTTTGCCATGTTTTTATATTTAAAGTAGAAAGAAAAGTAATAATATTATCACTTGCAGGTGCACCACCTAATAATATTTTTGAGAAACGATTTAATTTGTTTTGCAATGTAAAATTAGTAACTGCATCATAAAGTTGCATTGGTACAAATGATGCTAAAGTATATGGGTGGTTCTCGTTTAATTGCTCAAAAGGATTGGAGGTAGGCGACACTATTGTAATGTTACAACCAAGCTCCAATGCTCTTACCAACATCATAGCACCACCTATCATCTTAGCACTTATACACAAGTAAATGTTTTCTGTGGAAGTTAGATTTAATGCTTGAATAGTAGCCTGTGCGCTACTTCGCATCTGACTCCTTTGTGCAACTACTTCTTTAGGTACACCGGTGCTTCCTGATGTATTAAACACAAACTCATTACAGCCATTTAACCATTCGCTACAAAAATTTAATACAAACGTTGAATATTCATCATGTATAGAATATGCTGAGTTTTTAACTTCGTTAAAACTATACGAGTGATTATTAATTGTAATTGTTTGCATAAAGTTAAGTATTATATACCGGTACTATGTCCAAGTGCAACTAACTTTTTTCTTTCCGCTTCAAACCATTCTTCAAATTTAGTAATATGATCTGTAGAAAGATTAAGCAATGAAAATTTCATGAATTTTATTTTTTTCCCTTTTGCCGAAAAAAGATTTTCATAATATGTTCTAACATTTTTTAACAATGGCTCGGCATTTGGATTGCCATGCACATCCGTTTCTACCAGTATAGGTTCAATCCCAATTTTAGAAAGCATAATTTGAGTAAATGAAAACAACTCATCACTATCTGTTTTAAAATTAATTAGTCCTTCGGGGTGAAGTATTTGCTTATACAGTTGTAAAAATCGAGGATGTGTTAGCCGGTGCTTTGCACTTCGTATGCGAACAAATGGGTCAGGAAAAGTAATCCAAATTTCACTTACCTCACCTGCTTCAAAAAACTCATGAATCTTATGCAATACAATTCGCAAAAAAGCAATATTCATTTGGTTTTGCTCCAATGCCTTTTTAGCACCCACCCACATTCTATTGCTTTTAATATCTATACCAATAAAGTTTTTATTCGGATACAAGTGTGCTAATGCAAGTGTGTATTCTCCTTTGCCACATCCCAATTCCAATACAATCGGATTGTTGTTTTTAAATACTTCTGTATTCCACTTACCTTTCAGTTGGTGTGCAAAATCAAAGGTATTTGGCATGGTTGCAAACTCAGCGAAACGTTTAAGTTTTTGTTTTGCCATTTATTTACGTTTTCTAATAATTAAAAAGTGTGCAAATATATCAGGTTATGTATTACTATAATTACAAACATTAAGTAAAAATAAATCCCGATTTTTTATAAAAATAAGCGCCCTTTCAAATTGTACCATTGCGTGTAAAATTTTAATAAACTAAACTGCTTCCATTATATTTGCACCGATTAATCATCCCAACATGAATACAGACAAGTACATGAAACGTGGCGTATCTTCACAAAAAGAAGAAGTACATGCTGCTATAAAAAACATTGACAAAGGAATTTTTCCGCAAGCATTTTGCAAAATTATTCCGGATTACTTGGGAGGGGATAAGAATTATTGCAACATAATGCACGCAGACGGTGCAGGTACAAAAAGTAGTTTGGCTTATTTGTATTGGAAAGAAACCGGAGATTTATCCGTATGGAAAGGCATTGCACAAGATGCAATTGTTATGAATACAAATGATTTGTTAGCAGCCGGAGTTTATCAAGACATATTATTATCAAGCACTATTGGTAGAAATAAAAATCTTATACCGGGTGAAATTATTAAAACAATAATTGAAGGCTCAGAAGAGTTTATTGAAACTTTACGCGGATTTGGAATTAATATATTTTCAACCGGAGGCGAAACAGCAGATGTTGGCGATTTGGTAAGAACCATAATTGTAGATAGTACAGTTACTGCAAGAGCCAAAAGAAATTCAATTATTGATAATAGTAACATTAAACACGGAGATGTAATTGTTGGTTTTGCAAGCTATGGGCAAGCAACCTATGAGAAACAATACAATGCCGGTATGGGCAGTAATGGATTAACAATGGCACGTCATGATGTATTGGCTTCGATTTACAA
>JACFNJ010000300.1 GCA_019454865.1 Bacteroidia bacterium | reverse complement strand
ATAAAGATCTAGCATATCCTATAGGTATGGGCAAGTTAGAATGACATAGCAGGAAAGAAAATACCGACAGACAATTCGGGGTTGACACGTCTTGATAATAATTCTTGTCAAAAAATATTGTGGAGGTCAGCGACCATTAAAATAAACGGGGCGAAACCGAAAAGTCAAATGAGTAGAAAAAAATAAAGATAAAAAATGTTCTATTGGGTTTTTCTCTACTATTATCGGACTTCTACTGGCTATAATGAAACTATGGGCATGATGGATTGCATTTTTTAAACGGCAATGTGGAATTTTCTGTATATGGAATCTTACTTGCTGTTGGCGGTTTCTTAATTGGATTTGGTTCCAGATATGCCGACGGATGTACTTCCGGACATACCATAATGGGATTGAGCTTATTAAGCTCAGCGTCTTTATTGGCTTCCTTTGGATTTTTTATAGGTGGTGTTTTAGGTTCATTTCTTATTTTGGATTTTTTGCTATGAAAAAAAATCTAAAATACATCTTATTGGGTTTTTATTTCGGATTCATTCTTATTAAATTCGAAGCTGTTTCGTGGTATAGAATTGTTGAATTGTTTCATTTTCAATCTTTTCACCTTTTCGGCGTTATAGGCTCTGCTGCTCTTACCGGAATAATTTCTGTTTTGATTATTAAATCCATACATTTAACCACCATAAAAGACGAACCCATCGACTTGAAAACCAAACCATTATTAATTAAAGCCAACTTTTTCGGGGGGGTGTTATTTGGACTGGGATGGTCGTTAGTTGGTGCTTGCACTGCTCCCTTGTTTATCCACCTTGGATCTGGTAACTTATCTGTACTTTTTGTGTTGCTCTTTGTGTTTGTCGGTACTCTTGTTTATGGCTCAATTAAAAATCATTTGCCCCACTAAAAATCCAAATCCCATTTCTTGGGTGTATCCTCAAAAAAAAACCCCGAAAGCTTTTGCCTTCGGGATTTTTTGCACTTGATACAAAAAAACTTAATCTTTAATGACTCTTTGTACGGATAGCATTTCTTTGTCTGTATATATGTGAACAAAATATACTCCTTTTGAACCATTCATGTTTACAAGTACTTTTTGAGTGTTTTGTACTGTTTCTATACTCAAAACTTTACCCGATACATCTGAAATTTTAACAGTTAGATTTTCGTAAATTTTGTCGGTATTCACCGTAATACTTCCCGATGTAGGATTTGGATATATAGTTACTCCGTGTATCACAACGTTTTCATTTACTCCAACATTTGTAACCGGAATACACGCTGATGTGTCACTGCAACCGCCTTGGGTGGTAACCACTACCGCATAATTTCCATTCTGAGTAGGTGTAAATTGTTGATGGATTTGTCCTATTACAGGGGTGTTGTTGTTATCACAATCTATCCAAAGGTATGTTGTTCCTGTTGCACTCTCATCGGCTGTCAATTCATTGCCGTTTTGAGTTACTGTAATAATCGGCAGTGCGTTTTCTACTACCGTTATGGTATCTGCATTCACACAGCCGTTGCCATCAGTTACCGTTACCGAATAGGTTCCAGATGCTGTAACATTCAAGGTTTGGTTGCTTGTGTTGTCGTTCCACAAATACGTTGAACCGCTGTTGCCTGCATCTAATACATTGGAATAAGGCGTTCCAGCACAATACGCATCGTCTGCTCCTAAATCAACCACAGGAAGGGCATTTTCAAATAC
>JACFNJ010000035.1 GCA_019454865.1 Bacteroidia bacterium | reverse complement strand
ATTCAATTTCCAAAGTGGTGTTAATTATAGCATACTCGCATATACTACTTTGCCTAATGACAGTATAGATATAAATAACGTAAACGATACAGTTTATGCACCAAATTTATGTATGTCAATGGCAGGAAATTATACAATTAATCCAAATGGTTCAGGTCCTAATAATTTTACAAGTTTCCAAAGTGCATTAAATGCATTGGCTTGTTCAGGTGTGGCTGCACCGGTTGTATTTACAGTTGATTCGGGTGTATATAACGAGCAATTAACCATACCGGCAATATTAGGAACATCACCTACCAATACTGTTACTTTTGATGGTGGTAATGGTAATGTGTCAACAAGAATTTTAACATATGGAGCTACTACAACTAATAACCGACATACAATCAAATTTAGTGGAGCTCAATATGTAGAATTTAGAAACCTAACTATTCAAAATTCAGGTACATCATGGGCATGGCCAGTTCATGTATTTTCGGGCAGTAAAAATATTCGTTTAAGTAAAAACAAAATTGAAATAATTGGTGCCGGTGCTACTACGTCAAATACAAACTTTATCAATGTTGTTGTTAGCTCATCTGTAACAAGTCCTTACGGAATAATTCGTGTTGATAGTTTAACTATTGATTCAAACAGTATCAATGGAGGCTATGCATCTGTATATAGTTATAATCAACAAAGTTTGTATAATAACTTTAATGGAAATACTTTCAATAATCCATTAATGTATGGTTTATATATTTATAACGCATACGAGTTACGATTTAGAAACAACACAGTAAACATGTCATCTACCGGTGATTTAAACAGTATTGGTTTATATTTATACGTATTAGGAAATTCAGGCACAACATCACATGATATAAGTGGTAATACAATAAAAAATAGTGGCATGTATGGAGTTTATCTATACAATTCATTTAGCAGTCCTTCATATAGAGGTAAATTAATAAATAACTTTATCGGTGGCGGATTCAGAAATACAACGCAACACGCAGGTATCTATTCTGACTATTCATACTATTGGGATATTTGGTTCAACACCATAAAACTTGACACAATATGTACTTCACAAGTTGGTGCAATTCAAATTCAAAACTCAAATAGTTTAGATGTACGAAACAATATTTTTGCTGTTACACATCCGCTTTCAAGTGCACTTCCATATTACTCCACTTCTACAGCAAATACATCACAGCTTGATTACAACAACTATTATAAAGCTGGCAATAACTCAACATTAATTTATAATGGTATTGCATTATCGCCATCAACCTTTATAGGTTACAGTGGTTCAAATACAAATTCTATTGCTAAAGACCCAATGTTTGTTAATGCAACAGATTTGCACGTAACAAATGGATGTAATAACGGTGTTACAATTGCAGGCGTAACTACTGATATTGATGGAAACACACGTTCAACGCCACCAGACATGGGTGCTGATGAAGTAACAACAGGTTTTTCAAATAACTTATCAGCAACTGCAATTTTAAGCCCGAGTTTACCTTTAAATAACGGAACTCAAAACATCGTAGTGCAAGTAACCAATCTTGGCAATAATTTAGTAACTAGTGCTAATGTTAGTTATTCTGTAAACGGAGGAACTCCGGTAACAGTAAGTATTACCGATTCAATACTTCCTTGCGGTAATATATCAGTAACATTTAGCGGTGTAAACGCTTATTCATTTGCACAAGGCACATCGTATTCAATTAAAGCATACACATCATTGCCAAATGGAGTACCAGATAATAATACAGCAGACGACACAACTACTTTAGGCCCAATTTGCCCTGCTATGAGTGGTAATTATACAATTGACCCTGCTGGAAGTGGAGCAACTAATTTCACTACAATAGCTGCCGCATTAGATGCATTACAATGTGCAGGAATTAATAACAGTGTTGTATTTACTATTGCTAATGGAACATATACCGAGCAAATAGATATAGCACCAATTGTTGGCACCAACGATACAACTACTGTTACATTTAAAGGGCAAAGTAAAAATGGTGTGATATTAACGTATTCATCATCCGATATGAATAAAGCACACACTATGAAAATTAATGGAGCTTCTAATATTATAATACGTGATTTAACTATTCAAAATGCCGGAAGTTCAATGGGTGTTCCGCTACATATATTTGGCACAACTAACAATGTAAGAATTGTAAATAATAAAATAGTTATATCCGGTGCAGGTGCTTCTTCTACATCAAGTTCGTATAGTGGCATCATCATTAATGCATATACTAATGTTAATTCTCCTACTTCAGGTACAGGAGCTTTTGCTAATAATTTAGATATTGACAGCAATACAATTATTGGAGGATATTATGGCATTGTAGCTTATGGTCGGACTAATTCTCCATATTCTAATATCATTAATTTCAGATACAATGATATTGATAGTAGTTACAGCAATGGAATTTACACCTATTATTTATCCGGATTACAAATTAGCAACAACAACATAAACATGCGTGTACTTGGGTCAACCAACTCTTACGGTTTATACATGTATTTCTGCTATAACAATTCCGGATATAAACACCAAGTATTTAATAATAGAATTTATGATGCAGGAGGTTATGGTACTTATATCTATTATTCATCAGGTGTTAATGCTGCTACTCCTTCAGAATATTATAACAATATGGTTGGTGGTAAGTTTAGATACTTTAATGCATCTGCTGCGTATTTCCAAAGTTCTAACAACTGGAATGTTTATCACAATAGTTTACACATGAACTATCAAACAAACAACATTGCCTATTCTACTTTCTACGCAACAAGTTCTACCAATCTTAAAATTGCAAATAATATTTTCATATACGCATCAACCTCCGGTACCGGATTACCATTTTATAGTACAAGTGCTCAACCATTAATAAACAACAATAACTATGTTAAAGCAGGTAGTACTAACTTATTGTATGTAAATGGCACCACATATACCACAACTAACTACATTAACGGTGGAGGGTACAATGCAAATAGTTATAGCACATTGCCTGGTTTCGTTTCTGACAGAAACTTAAATTTAACGGCTGCTACCGTGAAAGGTGCTTCTAACTTAGGTATTTCAAGAGATATTGATTGGCAATTGCGTCAAACACCTCCTGACTTGGGAGCTGATGAATACTATGGAGTTATGGATATTGGAATTGTTTCAATTGATTCTCCTACAACTTCTACTACTTGCGGTGGTAATAAAAACATAATTGTTAGAATGAAAAATTATGGAAACCAAACAATAACAACTGCTGTTATTAATTATATAATCAATGGTACTCAAGCAGGAAGTTATAATTGGTCGGGTAGCCTAAGTGGTGGACAAACATCCGGTCCAATTAATATTGGAACGTATGCATTTACATCTGGCAATTTCGACTTATCGGTTGCTACATCTTTACCAAATTATGTAACAGATACAATTGTTTCAAACGATTCTGCACACACAGCATTTAGCACTATACTTACTGTTAATCCGGCTATCACACTTACTCCAAGCCAAACATCAATATGCACTGGACAACAAGTAACTATAATTGCTACATATAATGATGGTGGTACATCACCTGCATTGCAATGGAGAAAAAATGGAATAACTATACCATTTACAGGAGATACTTTAGTTTCTACATCATTTAATAATAATGACTCCATTATAGTAATATTAACTTCATCTTCGCAATGTGCAGTTCCTGTTAATGCAATTTCTAATTCGGTTGTAATGAACGTTGGTTCTACTGTACCTGCAATGGTTTCAATTACTGCAAGCGATACTGCAATTTGTAATGGACAAAACATGAGTTTCACTGCGGTTCAAACAAATGGAGGTTCAACACCAACATATAAATGGTACAAAAACGGAACTTATGTAAGTGATAGTATTTCTTATACAGCAGTAAATCCTACTAATGGAGATTCAATTGCGGTTATTTTACAATCATCATTAGGTTGTGCTACACCACCTACTGATACTGCTTGGCATATTATTAAAGTAAAACCATTATTGTTACCAACTGTATCAATAAACGCATCAGCTACTACTTTCTGTGCAGGTACGCAAGTTAAGTTTACAGCATCTTCTACTAATCAAGGTACATCACCAAGCTACCAGTGGATGAGAAATGGAGTGAATATTGGTGGAAACTCAGACAGTCTAATTGTATCTACATTAACTAATCAGGATTCAATACATGTAATACTTACATCCAATGCTATGTGTGCAACACCTACAACTGCAACTTCTAACAAAATACAAGTAACAGTTAATCCTATTATCACACCTTCAGTAAGTATTAGTAGTAACTCATCTAATATATGTGTTGGAAGTAAAGTTGATTTTACCGCTCAACTGGTTAATGCAGGCAATGGAGCAAAATACAACTGGAAACTTAACGGAATACTTGTAGATTCAACAGCTGCATTTAGTTCAACTACATTAAGTAATGGCGATACTATTTCACTTACAATAATGACAGACACAATTTGTGCAAATCCGGATACAATTCATTCCAACACTATTGTAATGCAAGTGAATAGTTATGTTACACCTTCCGTATCATTTACTTCATCTGCAGATACGGTTTGCTCAGGCAGCTCAGTTACATTTACAGCAACTCCGGTAAATGGCGGCACTACTCCATCCTATCAATGGAAAATTAATGGTACTAATGTTGGGACTGATTCATCCGTATTCTCAACTATTTTCTCGCATGGTGATTCGGTTACTGTAGTTATGACATCTAGTAATATGTGTGTTACTCAAAATCCGGTTACAACAACTTACAAGACTATTGCTATAAACTCCTTAGCTTATACGGACGTTGTTATACAAGCATCTTCACTATCCATTTGCGAAGGCAATGCTGTAACGTTTTATGCTACTCCTACTAATGGAGGAAATCATCCTAATTACCAATGGAAACTAAACGGAGTAAATATAGGTAATAATACAGATTCACTTTACTTAACTAATCTTGCTAATGGAGATAGTGTACAAGTAATTCTTACTTCGAATGCTGTTTGTCCTACTCCGGCTGTTAAGCCATCAAATAAACTTGGCATTACCGTAACTCCGCTTGTTACACCAACAGTAAATTTAGTAGCATCTAATACCGAAGTATGTAGTGGTGATACTGTAACATTTACAGCATCTACTACTAATGCAGGAACATCACCAAGTTACAAATGGTTTAAAAATGGAGTTATAGTTGCAACAGTAGATTCGGTTTATAAAACCAAACAAATCACTTCAACAGATAGTATATGGGTAGAAGTTACATCTTCTATAACTTGTGTAACTGTACAAACTGTAACTTCAAACAAAGTAAAAGTTATGGTTAATTCATTAGCGTCTCCTTCGGTTACTATTTCATCAAGTCAAACTATTACTTGTGCAGGCTCACCAATTACATTTACTGCATCCGCTACGGATACAGGTAGCTTACCTACTTATCAATGGAAAGTAAATGGAGTAAATGCAGGCTCAAACAACAGTATATTTACTACCTCATCTCTTAATAATAATGATTCGGTTTGGGTAGTAGTAACATCAAGCGCAACTTGTGCGACTAATCCTACTGCTACATCAAATAAGGTTGGAATACAAATTACTTCTCCGGTAACACCAAAAGTTACAGTTAGTGTTTCTAGTACTTCAATATGTGCAGGTACATTAGTTACATATACTGCTACTGCAACCAATGCCGGTACATCACCAATATTTGCTTGGTACAAAAACGGATTACCGGTTGGAGCAAATTCCAATGTTTATGCTTCTGACAGCTTAATTGATGGCGACCAAGTATTTTGTATAATGACAGCAACATCAGGTTGTTTAACCAAATCCGGAGATACAGCATATACACAAGCAATATTAGTTAAAACTCCACCTGTTAAGCCAATAATTGTACGCCCTTCTACGGATAGCTTAACTACACAATTTGCTTCGCTTAACTACCAATGGTTTAAAAACGGAACCGCAATAAGCGGAGCCAACAAACGTGGATTAAAACTTACTGAGAATGCAAGTTATTATGTTCGTGTAGATAGCTTAGGTTGCAGCAACACGTCAGAACCTATTATTATTAGTGATATGCCTGTAGGGTTGAAAGAAATAAATTCAATACGCTATGTAAATGTTTATCCTAACCCTACAAATGGAAATGCTACTGTTGTTGCTACATTTAGTAATTTGAAAACTACAACTATTGTAGTTACGGATATGTTTGGAAGACTTATTTCGAGTGTTGAAGTTGGCAACAAAACTTCAATGAGTGAAACAATAGACCTAAGCAAATTGGCAGATGGCGTTTACTTTATTACCGTTCAACATGGTACTGATAAACTAACACACCGAATAGTTAAAGCAGATTAATTGCAACTAAATTTAAATGAGAACGGCTACCTGAATTTCAGGTAGCCGTTTTTTTTGAATGAAATATGCTTACAAAATTTACTCTCTTTAGAGTTCTATAAAGAACTAGAAAAATATACTAAAGTGTATTATTTAACAATGGCAGCGAACAAGCTTTTTGGTAATTAAAACTATTCAATGCATCATCTAACACCGGCAAATGTTTTAATCCGTGACAATCGCTTCCAACAAAATTTACCATTTTGTTTTCAATCAAATATTCGGCTATTTTTTTTATTTGTGGCGAATAGTATCCTACCAACGAAAACAAATTGAGTTGAAATAAAATTCCTTGGTCGTGCAACTCTTGGTATTTGTCTTTGTGCATACCATAATATGCGTATCGCTCCGGATGTGCTAAAACAGGCTTGAATCCATTTACTTGTAATTCAAACAATGCACTGTTAAAATTTGCCGGAATATCCATAAATGAAATTTCTATCAATACATAATTTTTCCCAAACGTAAGCAAGTTTCCCGAACTTATTTTTTGCATAAATGCATCATCAACCATGTATTCGGCAGCTGCATCTACTTCTATATTGATGTTTTGCTTTTTTAACTCTTCCCGAATATTTGCCAATGCAGGTAAAATATTTTCAGGTCCATTTTTAAAAAAATCACCCATTATATGGGGAGTGGTAATAACCTTTTTATACCCTAACGATGCAAAATGTTTTAATACTTTTATACTTTCATCCAATGTTCCTACGCCATCATCAATAGCAGGTATTAAGTGGCTGTGCAACTCGGTTGTAATAGGATTTATAAAATCTTTATCTGCTGTTTTTGCTTTTGTTCCAAATAGATTACTTAACCAACTCATCCTAATTATTAATCAAGGTACTCTTTAAGCGATGTAATATTTGGTACATTAAGGGCATCCACCCTTCTTTCATCAGCAATAAATAATGAAAGCCAATCCAAACGATAGATAGTTTCAAATAATGTTACAATATTGTAATACTCCAATTCAATGGAAACGATTTTATGATTTTGAACTTCTAATAAACTTTGTAAAAAATCAAATCGAGATGAAACACGAGCATTTGAATTGGTATGCAACATAAAGAAAACACTATCTAAAGTGCCATAGTAACTCTCAATAACATTATGACTCATCTCAGGCAACGTGTGTACAAAACATTCGTGCTTTGCATTTTCTTGTATCTGTTGTGCAAATCGAATTGCAACTGCCTCCATTTTTGCATCAGCAATTACAATAAACTTTGTTTTAGCTTTTGATTTTAATGTTTGAAATAATTCATGTGCATCATTCTCATATTCTTCATATACTTTTAGTGCTCCCGCAGCAGCCTTTAATTCGGTAGTAACGTCTTTATCCAATAACTCACCAAATATTTGCAACAAATAGGTAAGTGAAAAGCCTAGTGCCATACGTGGTTGAAAGCCGGATTCCATTAATAACAAATATTTTTCATTGGCACGTGCTAAATCCGCTAATTTACCACCGGTAGTCATACACAATATGATGCATTTACGCTCCAATGCATCATTAAATATTGAAATAGTTTCTTCGGTATTCCCACTGTATGATGCAGCAATAACTAATGTTTTATCATCAACAAATGCCGGTAAATGGTAATCAGCTACACATATTACAGGAACAGTAATTTCATTGCTAAAAAAATTACGTACTAATTGCCCTCCTATTCCACTTCCTCCTAAACCTGCAATAACAATTGCTTTAAAATTAGTTGCTTTTAATCCGTGTGGCTTATAGTTATTTATTGAATACTCAATTTGATTACCCGTCTTTTTCAACGCATCTTGTTGCACATCTATATTCATCGTTATTTCTTTTTTATCAAATTAATCAAATACTGTCCGTAACCACTTTTTAATAATTTATTTGCTTCTACAAGTAGCTGTTCATCGTTTATCCAACCATTTTTATAGGCAATTTCTTCAATACATCCTACTTTCAATCCCTGTCTATCTTCAAGCACTTGTACAAATTGTCCTGCCTGCATTAACGAAGCAAATGTTCCGGTATCTAACCAAGCTGTACCTCTTTTTAAAACACCCACTTTTAATTTTTTTCTTTCTAAATATACTCTATTTACATCGGTTATTTCCAATTCGCCACGTGGTGATGGTTTAATATTTTTTGCTATTTCCACTACCTCGTTGTCATAAAAATACAAACCTGGAACTGCATAATTAGATTTTGGTTGTTGGGGTTTTTCTTCAATACTCAATACATTCATCTTCTCATCAAATTCAACAACACCATACCGCTCAGGGTCATTAACATGATATGCAAACACAACGCCACCATCGGGGTTTACGTTGCTTTTTAGCAACTCGCTTAATCCTGCACTGAAAAATATATTATCACCAAGCACAAGCGCAACTTTATCTTTCCCAATAAAATTTTCGCCAATAATAAATGCTTGTGCTAATCCATCAGGACTAGGCTGTTCAGCATATTCAAAACGACATCCAATTTGCGAGCCATCGCCTAATAACTTTTTAAATCCTGGCAAATCATGCGGAGTTGAAATAATTAATATTTCACGAATTCCGGCAAGCATTAATACCGATAGTGGATAATAAATCATTGGCTTATCATACACCGGCATTAATTGTTTACTGGTTGCAAGTGTTAATGGGTGTAGCCTGGTACCGCTTCCTCCGGCAAGTATTATTCCTTTCATAATGGTTTTTTTTAAAACACAAAAGGACTAACTCTGGTTAATCCTTCTTTTAAATAAGTTGTGCAAGATACAAAAAGTTATCTATTTGTGTACATTTTATCGTAGTATGTTTGGTAATTTCCACTGGTTACCTCATCCATCCACTCTTGATTTGCCAAATACCAATCAATGGTTTTTTCAATCCCTTCTTCAAATTGTAACGAGGGCTTCCATCCCAACTCGTTCATTATTTTATTTGCATCAATGGCATATCGCAAATCATGTCCTGCTCTATCGGTAACGTATGTAATTAACTTTTCCGACTCACCTTCCGGTCTTCCCAGTTTTTTATCCATGGCTTTACAAATCACTTTTATTAAGTCTAAGTTTTTCCACTCATTAAAACCACCAATATTGTATGTTTCCCCAACCTTTCCTTTATGAAAAACATCGTCAATTGCACGAGCATGATCAATTACAAATAACCAATCGCGCACATTCTCACCTTTGCCATACACAGGTAGCGGCTTGTTATTTCTGATATTATTTATAAAAAGTGGAATCAATTTTTCGGGAAACTGATTTGGACCATAATTATTGGAACAGTTACTAAGCACTACTTTTATTTTATATGTATTGTGATAAGCTCGTACAAAATGATCGCTTGCTGCTTTGCTTGCACTGTAAGGGCTTTGCGGGTCATAAGGAGTTGTTTCTAAAAAGAATCCACCATCATGCAAACTTCCATAAACTTCATCCGTAGAAACGTGATAAAACAA
Source organism: Bacteroidia bacterium (assembly GCA_019454865.1). Taxonomy (GTDB): domain Bacteria; phylum Bacteroidota; class Bacteroidia; order UKL13-3; family UKL13-3; genus UBA6183. The sequence goes on along the minus strand of JACFNJ010000035.1, from coordinate 5,750 downwards.
ATGATTATCCAAATTATTTTTCCAACTTGCTTTGGCTGCATTCAATAAATTTACTGTACCTACCACATTAGTCATTACAAAATCCAATGGATTTGTTATGCTTCTATCCACATGGCTCTCTGCCGCTAAATGAATCACGTCAGTAAATTCATATTGCTCGAATAAGGAATGTATTTGGTTTGCATCTACCAAATCAGCTTTAATAAAAGTATAGTTCTTATTATGCTCTATGTCGGTTATATTTTTAAGATTTCCGGCATAGGTCAGTTTATCTAAATTGTAAATTTCATAGTCAGGATATTTATTTACAAATAATCGCACCACATGCGAACCAATAAATCCTGCACCTCCTGTAATTAATATTTTCTTTTTTGTCATATATGTTTTAATCCTAATTTACTGCTTGTTCTCTTAATTGCTTTAAGTGCAACTCCCATTTCCATGCTGTTTCCAACGAGTTTTCCAAAGTGCGTTCAGCTTGCCACCCCAATACATTTATAGCCTTATCACACGAAGCATATATTTGTACCACATCACCAGGGCGTCTATCACCAATTTGATAATTCAGTTTAGTAGATGATACTTTTTCAAAGGCGTGAATTGCTTCCAATACTGTGTTTCCTGTTCCTGTTCCGATATTAAATACCGAATACGAATCCGCACTTTTATCAAAATATTCAATAGCTTTAACATGTGCTTTTGCCAAATCAACTACATGTATAAAATCACGAATACAGCTGCCATCACGTGTAGGATAATCATTGCCAAAAACAGTTAGTTTTTCACGAATACCAATTGCTGTTTGTGTTACAAATGGAATTAAATTATTGGGTACACCATTAGGTAATTCACCAATTAATGCGCTATCGTGTGCACCTATTGGGTTAAAATATCGCAATGCTACAATACGTGTGGTTGAAGCTTTTGCTGTATCGTATAGTAATTCTTCACATATTTTTTTTGTATTGCCATAGGGCGAGTTTGCTTTTACCACCGGTGAGTCCTCAGTAATAGGGAGTGCATCAACAGACACATCGCCATAAACTGTACAACTGGATGAAAAAACCAAATTTTTCACTCCGTGTTTTTGCATTACTTCAACTAAATTTACTGTTCCGCCCACATTATTTTCATAGTAAGCCAAAGGCTTTTCTACCGATTCATTAACCGATTTATAAGCAGCAAAATGTATTACGGCTTCAATATCTGAGTGGTCGGTAAATATTTTATCTAATGCAGCTTTATTTCGAATATCTGCTTCATAAAAATGAAAGTTTTTCCCGGTTATGGTTTTTATGTTTTCAATAACAGATGGAGCAGAGTTTTCAAAATTATCCATTGCTACAACTTCGAATCCGGCTTTTTGCAATTCTACAACTGTGTGCGAGCCTATAAAACCGGTACCTCCGGTAACTAAAACTTTCATAATCTTTTAATAGTTATATTTTTAAAAATGGCAATATATTAAAATATAGGTTCAAAAAACACATCATTAATTAAGCAATTGCTCTTTCAACCAATACAATAATAGAATCTGCTTTAGTGTTTGTTTCATTCAATATTTCTTTTGCTTTAGACTTAATATTTTCAGCAAAATTTCTATCTTTTAATCCTTGGGCATTAATTAAAACATTAAAGTAAGCTCCTTTTACCGCAGCCTGAATACACAATGCCCCTACACCTGCATCCGAAATACTATTTTGATTACCTTTAATTGCTAATTCGCCTAAAAGTTCTAATGTTGAGTATGCAGTTTGCATTACTTCATAAGGCACTTCACAAGCATATTTGGTAGCATTTTCAATTGCTTCTGTTCGTATCTTTTTTTCTTCGTCATTGGTTTTAGGTAAACCAAAAGCTGACATAATTTTATTAAATGCATTGGTGTCCTCATCCACTAATTTCAACAATTTATCTTTTATCAATTGTCCTTTTGATGCGTATTCACTATACATGCTTACCTTATCCTCCCAACCTCTTTTTCCTGCACTTAAGTTAGCCATCATTGCACCTAATGCAGCCCCCAAACTTCCAACATAAGCACTTATACTTCCTCCACCGGGTGCCGGGCTATCGCTTGCTGTTTCATCCGCAAAATCTTTTAGGTTCATTGAAATTAATCGCTCACTTTCTGCTTTACGCAAACGATATTCAATAATTTTTTTATTGGGGTCAAACGGAGCTAATTCGTCTAATCCCATACTTTTTACAGCAATATGAATAAGCTCTTTTTCACTTACTCCTATACTTCTATTTTGCTTTTGTAAATAATGTTTTCCTGCATCCAACAATGTGCTTAAAGGAACTAACCCAACCAACTCACTGCCTGTAACTCGCATCCCTCTGTTTTGCGCACTTTTACATACTTCGTCAAATGCTTGATGTATTGCTGTAACCTTATAATTGGTAAGATTCATTGAAATTTGTGCTATATTATATTCTTCAATAAACCAACCAATAGCTTTTACTGCTTTCAATGTTCCCGGAATTCGAATATCATTTCCATCCGCATCTTTCAATACCTTTCCGGTAATTGGGTTACCTTCTCTTTTTACTCTACCAACTTCACGTACATCAAATGCAACACTGTTTGCAAGACGAACTGATTTTGTATTTAAGTTTACATTGTATGCTATCAAAAAGTCACGTGCCCCAATTACACTTCCACCACTTTTAGCACTAAATTCACTCGGGCCGAAATCCGGTTTCCATTCCGGTAATTTTATCTTCTTAAAAAATCCTTCATATTCTCCTGCTCGTATAATGGATAAATTTTTTCTGCTTTCGTTTTGTTGTGCATATTCATACATATAAACCGGAATGTTTAATTCTTCGCCCACTCTTTTCCCAAGTTTTTGTGCATAAGCTGCGGTTTCTTCCATTGTTATACCACTAATTGGAATTAATGGACAAACATCCGTTGCACCCATTCGAGGGTGTTCGCCTTTGTGTTTGCTCATATCAATTAGCTCAGACGCTTTTTTAATTCCTAAAAATGCAGCTTCTATTACTGCATCCGGATGCCCCACAAATGTAACTACGGTTCTATTTGTAGCCTTTCCCGCATCAACATCCAACAATAGTACTCCCTCTACACTTTCTATTGCATTTGTAATTTGTTTGATTATTCCTAAATCTATGCCCTCACTAAAATTTGGCACACATTCTATTAATGCATTCGCGTTCATTTCTATATTATTTGATTTTGGTGCGAAGGTATAAATATTCAATAGATTGAATTAATAATTTATTCAAATTAATTCAAGTGTTTACTAAATAAAAATACCTTATAATAAAAACAACAAAGCCCGACCTAAAAAGGTCGGGCTTTGTTTTAAAGTTAATTATCTAGTGTTATTTGATGATTAGTTTACTATGCTAATGCGAGTAACTTTTGACTCCCCATTTAATTGTACTTTCACAAAGTAAATACCATTTGCTACGGATTTAAGCTCACTTAATTGGTAGCCGTTTGAACCTTTGTTTACATTTACATTACCTACAGCTATTTCTTTACCATTCATATCGGTAATTATTACTGTGGCAACTCCTGTAATTGCTGACTCAATACTCATATTTACTATACCATTTGAAGGGTTAGGATAAACACTTATTGCAGATTGAACCGGAACCTCAGATTTTTTCACCTGTACGGTATTTGTATATTCAAATTTTCCATTCAAATCCACTTGTTTCAAACGATAGTACAATACTTGTGCATTATGTATATCAAATGCTTTTGCATCAAGTATTGAGTAATTAACGCGTGAGTTACTGTTTCCTTTACCTTCAACAAATGTTACAAATTCAAAGTTTTTACCATCCACTGAACGTTCAACTTCAAATCCTTTGCTATTAAATTCAGCCAATGTAGCCCATTTCACTACTACATCATTATTTACATTTACTGCAACTAAATCAACTGTTTTTACAGGCAATGGATTAACACTTGTACCTGCAATACCTACTTGTCCGTAACCTCCGTATAAGCCTGTTCTACCCAAAGTCATCAAACTGTTTGAACCGGAAGTAGCAACGCGTGAACCTAATAATGACCAGCTTGAAGAAGGTGTAGCTCTAACTACCAAACTAGTTTGTTGGTAATTAGTTACTCCATTTAAATTAGCAGCATCGGTTGTGATATCATATACACCACCGGAAAGTGTTGTATTTGCTTCTGCATTCCAAATACCTGCATCCGATATGTTTGCTAAATTCAATAGGCCATCAACTAACGGCAAACCTGTTGCTGATGGTAAACCTGGTATAAAGTTTACAGTTAAGTATCCGGAAACATCCGGTATTGTTGAATAACTAACAGTTGCCTTTCTAGTGCTTGAATCAACAGCCAATGGGAACGCATAACTTGTTACAACACGGTTTATCCATCTGCGCAATTTACCTTCAACGTTTCCTGTTCCTGTTATAGTTCCAACATTATTCGTATCTGCACCTACAGTCAATACTGCATTGGCACCCACTTTAATTTTACCTGAAGTTAATGCTAAGGTATCTTTTACAGTAAGCACTGATAAAATTGTATTATTCAATGTAACAGTACTATTGTTAGCTACTATAATTTGAGAAACTTGTTGTGTAGGAACACTATTAACAACTACCGAACCACCACCGTTAAATTGCAACTTATCTGATAAGTTAATATTAGTTCTGGATGGTGTCCAATTTGCATCTATTTCAAATGAAGCAGGACTTGTTTGGTTCCAAGTATAAGTATTATATGGTGCAGGCAGAATAACTACGTTATAATCTTCTGTTTCACCGTATGAATAATTTATACAAGGATCAATGTTAATAGTATTATACACATTTCTAACTCTTAAACGATACATTCCAGGAGTAGCATTTAAAGCAACAGTAAATGGTATTGTAAATGTTAGACCGGTATATTCTCCAAGTTTTTCTGCAGCAGAGAATATTCCATCATTGTTATAATCTATCCAAGCAGCTACCATTTCAGTACCACCGTTATAAATAGTTCCGGTCAAATTATAGCTTCCACCTGCATACAAGTTTGTGCTTAGATTATTATAATAAATATAATCAAGTGATGCACCTGAATTATTATTAATTGTTCCTAATGTTACATTAGTTAAATGATCAAATGCACTTCCATTTGTATATGTAGGAATACAGAAATCGGCTCTAATTTGACGTTTTCCAACAGGTGCTGATGTTAGAGGGAACTGTGTTACAGATGCAATTACAGCTGATGTAAATTCTGCATCCACATAGTTACCAATAGTAGCAGTTGGAGTTATATCATAAGATAACCAGAAATAGTTATCACCATTTAATAAAGTTTGTAATCCGGTAACTGTAAATGATGTAGTACCTGGTAATACGGATATAGTAGAACCAAATTGCGAACCCATTGAAAATGCATTAGTAGCTCCGGTGTACCATACTTTCAAGTTACGTATATTACTTGTATCTGTAGTACCGTTTGCGTCTAAATTAAATTGTGTTAAGTTAACTGGCGAACCGCTTGCAGACATTACTATCTTCATTCCCATAACTACATTATTTGGTGTGCCTTGACCTACTTTAGTTGTATCATTTTGTGTAGCAGTAGCACTTACAAATGTCATTGGGCTGTTTATAACAATATTTCCTGCTGGTGCAGAAACCGTTGGTAAACGATATGAACCTAAAATTTCCATACTATCCAAACGAGCATCCAAAACATTGGTTAATGTAGCACCTGAGCTAACATCATAAGCTAACCAATA
>JACFNJ010000034.1 GCA_019454865.1 Bacteroidia bacterium | reverse complement strand
CTGAAAAAACTACTATTGCAAAACCTTTCTTTAGCTTTATAAATACAAGTACAGTTCCTGATGGACAAACTTTGAAATATATTTGGGATTTAGGTAAAGACCCAAGTCTTCCTAAGGATAGTCCTTCGCGAAAATCAACTTTAGCAAATCCAATAGATGTTGAGTTTGGAGATACAATTGCTGATAATATTCCGGTATATCTGAAGGTAATAACTGAACCGGGTGGATGTATTGATACAGCAATGCGATTTATTCGAATTGATCCGGATATTACCGTGTTTATTCCTTCTGTTTTTCGTCCTACAAAAGGAGCAAACACAGCACCATGCGCTGATCCAACATTTAATGATTGTAATGATGTGTTCCGCGTGTATGCTGATGGATTTGCTACTATTGAGGTGTATGTTTTTGATAGATGGGGACAACAGGTATTTGCTACCAACAATCCGGATATAGGATGGAATGGATTGATTGAGAATGTTGGTGCGGAGTGCCCTCAAGATGTGTATATATACCAAATAAATGCAACAAGCTTTAATGGTAAAAAATACACTTATTCCGGTTCTATTACCTTATTACGTTAAAATAAATTAATTGTGTTTTAAACAGGCTGTTTCTAAATAGGAAACAGTCTGTTTTTTTTATATTTTATTCAATACTTTCGCAGTTATGAAAAAGACAAGTTTTATTCTGATAGTTTTATTTTTAGTAGTATTTAATGCTGAAGCGAAGAAACCCAAAAAAGTAAAATTAACTAAAGGGCTGTATGCAGAAATGCAAACAACACGAGGAACAATAATGTTGCGATTAGCAATGGATAGTGTTCCGCTTACTGTGGCTAATTTTGTTGGATTGGCAGAGGGAAAAATAAAAAATTCAGCAAAAAGCCTTGGAGTACCTTATTATGATAGTTTGAAATTTCATCGTGTAATTGCAAACTTTATGATACAAGGTGGTGACCCATTAGGAAACGGACAGGGCGGACCGGGATATAGTTTTAAAGATGAATTTGTACCGCAATATAAATTTACCGGACCCGGTATTTTAGCAATGGCTAATGCAGGACCACGTACAAATGGCAGCCAATTTTTTATTACACATGTTGCAACACCTTGGTTAGATAATAGGCATACAATCTTTGGCTTTGTAGTTTATGGGCAAGATGTAGTAGATGCAATACAACAAGGAGATTATATTGTTAAAGTGAAAATTATTCGTAAGGGCAAAATTGCTAAGAAATTCAAAGCAGAAGAAGTGTTTGAAAAATTGAAAAACAGTTAATTATTGTGATGCTGTTGTTTTATAAGTAATGCGTTTAGTAAATTATGATGACTGCTCCTAATTTTAAAATATTTATACCGGCATCTATGCTTTTAGTTGTAGTTGGGCTATTGGTAAGTGCTGCTTTTTCTGAAAAGGATAAACAGCAAAAGGAATTTGAAACGTATTACAAAGTTTATTCTATTAATGCTCCAAAGCAGATTGTTTTTGCTAATGAAAAAGTACCAATGCATGAACAAGATGTACAAGAAAGTTTTGATAGGGAAATTTTAACTAATACCTATTGGCAATCGCAAACTATACTTTTGTTAAAGCGAGCAAACAAATTTTTTCCGGTAATTGAGTCCATATTATCAAAAAATGGAATTCCGGATGATATGAAATATGTGGTTTTAGCAGAAAGTGGATTGCAAAATGTAGTTTCTCCGGCTGGTGCATCCGGGTATTGGCAGTTTATTGAAGCTACTGCTAAAATTTATGGATTAGAAGTTTCGAGTGAGGTTGATGAAAGATACCATGTAGTGAAATCAACTGAGGCTGCTTGTAAATATTTTAAAGAAGCGTATAAGCAGTTTAACAGTTGGGCATTGGTAGCTGCATCCTATAATATGGGTATTGAAGGATTACGCAAACAATTGGCGCAGCAAGGAGTAAACTCATACTACGAATTATTGTTAAATGCTGAAACAGCTAGGTACGTTTACCGTATTTTAGCAATAAAAGAAATAGCAGAACAGCCGCAAAAATATGGCTTTCATTTATTGGAGTCGCATTTGTATTATCCTGTAAAAACAATAAAAATAAAAACTAATCAAACTATACCTGATTTAATAAAATACAGTTTGAATAATGGTACAAATTATAAAACTTTAAAGTTGCTAAATCCATGGCTTCGCAGCAAATCATTAACTGTTGCAGCAGGAAAAACATATTTTATTGAATTGCCAAAAAATATAGTACAATCCAATAATTGGGCTGATAAAATTGAAAACGATACAATCCCTATTGAATTTACAAATTTTAATTAACGATATAAGTTATGGACTTTGATGTATTGTTCCACAGCTTGTGGTACTAATGTGTCAATTGGTTCTTTTGATTTTATATGATTGCGAATTTGCGTTGATGATATGTTTAATAAAGGCACATCAAACTCTTTGATTTTATTATTGTTTTTTAGCAGGGAGTTTGATTTAAATCCTTCTCTTTTATAAACATAAATATCATGCATGGATAAAATTTCTTCATAATTTTTCCAATGATGAAATGCATGTAAATTATCACCTCCAATAATTGGGATAAATGTATAATCAGGAAAATTTTCTCGTAATATTTTTAACGTATCAACAGTGTATGAAGGGCGAGGCAAATTAAATTCAATTTTGCATGTTTTAAACGATGTGTTATTTTTAATAGCTAATTCAATAAGATGCAGTCGTGTGTTTTCATCTAATAAGTCGGTATTATTAGTTTTAAACGGATTTTGTGGAGATACAACAAACCAAATTTCAGTTATTTCAGTTGCTTGTAAAAAATACGAAGCAATTTGAATATGCCCATTGTGAATGGGATTAAATGAACCAAAAAATAAACCAACCTGCACGTTATTTGTTTATAAAATCATGAATTAGCTGTTCTGCTTCAATGAAGGTTTTATCTAAATTTTCATTCAGCAATACACGTTCAAACATGTGTTCATAGCTTAATTCCGTTATTGCTTTTTTTATTCTAATTTGTAAATTTTCTTCAGTTTCAGTTGAGCGGAAACGTAATCTTTCTTCCAATACTTTAATGTTTGGTGGTTTTACAAATACTGCAAGAGCTGCATCACCAAAATATTTTTTTAGATTTAAACCACCAATCACATCTACATCAAATATAATTACTTTGTTTTGTTCCCATAGCCGGCTAATTTCTGATTTGAGTGTGCCATAATAATTACCGTCATACACTTCTTCGTATTCTATAAATTCGTTATTGGCAATTTTATCTTTAAACTCTTGCATCGAAATAAAATAATAATCTTTCCCATTTACTTCATTAGCTCTTTGCTTTCGTGTACATGCACTTACCGAAAAAGCTAATCGGTTGTTGGAGGCTATTAAGTGTTTTACAATAGTTGTTTTTCCGGAGCCTGAAGGAGCACAAAAAATTATTATTTTGTTGTTAGATGTAGAAATTTTGCTTGTGTCTTTTTCCTTCATTCTCTTACAAAATATTATTTATTTGTTCTTTAATTTTTTCCAAGTCGTCTTTCATTTCTACTACTCGTTGTTGTATTTTAAAATGATTAGCCTTGCTACCAATTGTATTTATTTCTCTGCCCATTTCTTGTGCTATAAATCCTAATTTTTTTCCTGCTGATTTTAATGCAATGGTTTCAATGAAATAAGAACAGTGTTGTTTAAGTCTTATTTTTTCTTCAGATATATCAAGCTTTTCAATGTAATAAATCAGTTCTTGTTCAAATCTGTTTTTATCAATATTTTCTTCTTTTAGTTGGCTTAGTTCACTTTCAATATTTTCGCGTATTGCTTTTACTCTTTCCGGGTCCATTTGGTCAATTTCAGTTAAGCATTGAACAATGTTATTTGTTAATCGCTCTAATTCTTTAGCCAAAATCTCTCCTTCTTTTAGTCTAAATTTTTCAAACTCAACAAATGCTTTATTAATAACCTCCATTATGGTTTTGGTATCTGTTTCATTGTTGTTGTCTTCTATTGGTTGAAACAAATTAGGTAATTGTAATATGGATGAAGCTAAATTATTCTTATCAATATTTGAACTTTCGCAGATAGAAGAAAGTTCTTTTAAGTAATACATTGCTACATCTTTGTTAATAGGCGAGACTTTATCTTCTGCATTTTTAAATTGAGCTGTAATAGCAAGCTGGCAGCTACCACGCTCTATTAGTGTATTACATTCTTTTCGTATTTCGTATTCTTTGCTTAACCAAACTTTGGGCAAGCGAACATTAAGTTCCAAAAACTTATTGTTTAGCGATTTAAATTCAGCTTTAAGTGTGTATCTGTCGGTGTTTATTTCTGCTTGACCATATCCGGTCATTGATCGTAGCATATTGTTTTTTCTTTGCCCAAATGTAACGCAAACCTTATAATCTGCAAATTTTAAGTGCAACTAAAATTATTGTATTTTACAATTTCGGGTTTATTCTTTTGGTAAATACATTTTTATATGCTCAATTCCGCCTTCCCAAAAGTTATCGCCAATCGGGCTAAATCCATGTTTTATATAAAACACTTTTGCAGCAAGTTGCGCATGTAAGTATATTGTATTATTATCAGAAGGAATTTCACTTAAAATCTTTTTTAGCAATAGCGAACCAATTCCTTGTTTTCTATTGGTTTTTAAAACAGCAAAACGTTCCAATTTATATCCATTATCTGTTTTGCGCCATCGTGCGGTGCCTATTATTAAGTTGTTGTGTATGGCAATATAATGTTTGCTTTCCTCTTCGTGTTCCCACTCAATTTCTTCCGGACAATTTTGTTCAATCACAAATACTTCTTTACGAATTTGGTGAGCTTCACTAAGTTCTGCTTCGTTTTCTACTAACTTTATTCTAATCATATATTGAGTTTGCAAAAAAAGTTTATGTTTGCAAGATAATAACAATATTTATTAAGCAACATGAGCAATTTAGTTGAACTATTAGGCGCAAATGCCGACAGCTTACTTAAGCACGAGTGTAAAACAATCAGCAAAGAGCATATACACGCTCCCAGCCCAAATTTTGTAAATGACATTTTTGGACAAAGCAATCGTAACCCGCAAGTATTACGCAGCTTGCAGCAATTGTATGGTAACGGACGTTTAGCAAATACCGGTTATATGTCTATTTTACCTGTTGACCAAGGTATTGAACATAGTGCAGGTGCTTCATTTGCACCAAATCCTAAATATTTCGATCCTAAAAATATTGTTGAATTAGCAATTGAAGGAGGATGTAATGCGGTGGCATCAACTTATGGTGTTTTGGCTTCATGTTCACGCTCGTATGCACATAAAATTCCTTTCATTGTTAAAATAAACCATAACGAGTTTTTAAGCTACCCGAATAAGTTCGACCAAATTATGTTTGGCTCTGTTGAAGAAGCTTGGAATTTAGGTGCTGTTGCTGTTGGTGCAACTATTTATTTTGGTAGTGATGAGAGTTCTCGTCAGATACAAGAAGTAGCAGCAGCTTTTGAGCGTGCACATGAATTAGGTATGGCTACAATTTTGTGGTGCTATTTACGCAATGGGGCATTTAAAAAAGATGGTGTAGATTACCATACTGCTGCCGACTTAACCGGACAAGCAAACCATTTAGGTGTAACTATACAAGCTGATATTATTAAGCAAAAATTACCAACCGTTAATGGCGGATACACTGCTTTAAATTTTGGTAAAACTCACAATAAAGTATATACTGAATTATCTTCTAATCATCCAATTGATTTGGCTCGTTACCAAGTTGCTAATTGCTATATGGGACGCCAAGGATTGATAAATTCCGGAGGCGAAAGCAAAGGAGCAAGCGATTTGGCTGAAGCAGTAACCACTGCAGTAATTAATAAACGTGCAGGCGGACAAGGTTTGATTTCAGGACGTAAAGCATTCCAAAAACCTACCAATGAAGGTGTGGCATTATTAAATGCTATACAAGATGTGTATTTAGATAAATCAATTACTTTAGCATAATAATTTGGGTGGAATTTATCAGCGTATTTCCACCCAAAATTTAATATTAAATTATGAGTTGGTTTAAACGTGTAAAAGACGGTATTACTACTTCAACAGAAGACAAAAAGCCTGTGCCGGATGGGTTGTGGCATAAATGTCCGCGTTGTAAAAAAGCAGTTACCACCACTGAACATGAAGCAAACAAATTTGTTTGTTTAAATTGTCAGTATCATGATAAAATTGGTTCGAAAGAATATTTTGAAATTCTTTTTGATGAAAGCAAATACACCGAATTATTTGCTAATATTATACCTACCGATCCATTAACTTTTACCGATACCAAAGATTATAAATCGCGATTGGCAGAGAGCCAAAAGAAAAGCGGCTTAATTGATGCAATGCGCGTAGGAACAGGAAATATACATGGTTTTCCGATAGTAATTGCGTGTATGGATTTTAATTTTATTGGTGGCAGCATGGGTAGTGTAATGGGTGAAAAAATTGCACGTGCAATTGACTACGGACGTGAACATAAAATTCCGGTAATGGTTATTTCCAAATCCGGTGGAGCGCGTATGATGGAGGCTGCTTTCAGTTTGATGCAAATGGCAAAAACATCCGCTAAATTAGCTTTATTGGCACAAGACGGAATACCATACATTAGCTTACTTACCGACCCCACAACCGGTGGCGTAACTGCATCATTTGCTATGCTTGGCGATTTTAATATTGCCGAACCGGAGGCATTGATTGGTTTTGCCGGTCCACGAGTTATTCGTGAAACCATTGGTAAAGACCTGCCAAAAGGTTTTCAAAGTTCAGAGTTTTTGTTGGAACATGGCTTTGTTGATTTTATTACCCCTCGAACTGAATTGCGTGATACACTTGGAAAACTTTTGAGTTTATTGGCTAATAAACCTATGGCAGTACAAGCATCTGATGTTTGAAGCAATTTGCCTTAGTGAAGGATATTAATTAATCGCTTGTTTATTTGAATGTAAAGATTACCTTTGCGGCTCATTTTATTAAAAACTTAAAACAATAAATTATGTATTTGACCACAGAAACGAAGCAAGAAATCTTCGAAAAGTACGGTACAGCCAAGTCTAAAACAGACACTGGTTCTGCTGAGAGTCAGATCGCATTATTTACTCACCGTATTAATCACATTACGGAGCACTTAAAGCAAAATAAAAAAGATTATTCTGCTGAATTGAGCTTGGTTAAATTGGTAGGTAAAAGACGCGCTCTGTTAGACTATTTAATTAAAAAAGATATTTTCCGTTACAGGGCTATCATTAAAGAATTAAACATCCGTAAGTAGTGTACTTATTGGTAAAGTTTTCGACAAACAAATTCAAATTGAAAAAATTTGGTTTGTCTTAAAAATCAAAAGCAGGGGCAAAATAAAGATGTCTCTGCTTTTGTGTTTTTTGTTGCACAATGAAACAAAGGCATAAACTCGAAAAGAAATTCCAAATTGAATTGGAGTTTATTGGATAGAAACTTAAGTAAAGTAATATATATAAACCTTGCAGAGAATAGGCTCTGTAAAATTTAAAAAATGATGAACACAGCAAAAACAAAAACATTTGAAATAGGTGGTAAAACCATTTCAATTGAAACCGGTCGATTAGCAAGACAAGCAGACGGTGCAGTAGTAGTAAAAATGGGCGACACAATGATACTTGCTACGGCAGTATCTGCACGTGAAGCAAAAGAAGATGTAGATTTTATGCCGCTTACGGTAGATTATCAAGAAAAATTTGCAGCAGTAGGGCGAATACCCGGCAGTTTTCATAAAAGAGAAGCAAAACTAAGCGATTATGAAGTATTGGTTAGCCGTTTGGTTGACCGTGCATTGCGTCCTTTGTTTCCTGAAAACTACCATGCTGATACACAAGTAATGTTATCCCTTATTTCATCCGATAAAAATTTGTTACCGGATTGTTTAGTAGGTTTAGCTGCCTCTGCAGCGCTTATGGTAAGTGATATTCCTTTTAACGGACCAATAAGTGAGGTTCGGGTAGCACGTATTAATGGCGAATTTAAAATCAACCCATACATTGATGAGTTGGCAAATGCAGATATAGATTTGATAGTAGCCGGAACAGAAAACGACCTGAATATGGTGGAAGGCGAATGCAGTGAAGTGAGTGAGGCAGATATGTTAGCTGCATTAAAAATTGCGCACGATGCCATAAAACAACAATGTAAAGCTCAGTGGGAGTTATGCGAAATGTTAGGCGGAAGAAAACCTGCCAGAGAATACAACCATGAGCGTAGTGATGAAGCGTTAGAATCGCATATACGTGAATTTGCTTATGATAAAGTTATGGCAATAGCCAAAAGTGCATTAGGTAAAAATGAAAGAAGCGAAGCATTTGCCGCAGTACGTAAAGAGTATGTTGAAAAATTTTATCCGGAAGGTAGCGAAATACAACCCGATAAGTTTTTGATGAATAAATATTTTCATCATGTAGAGTATGATGCTGTACGAGCAATGATACTTAATGATAGAACCCGATTGGATGGACGTAAGTTAGATGAAGTTCGCCCAATATGGACAGAAGTAAATTATCTTCCGGCTGCACATGGCAGTGCTATTTTTACTCGTGGCGAAACCCAATCCTTGACCACAGTTACTCTTGGTACAAAGTTGGATGAGCAATTATTAGACGCACCAATGAATTCCGGCTATGCCAAGTTTTTATTGCATTACAATTTTCCTTCATTTTCAACCGGTGAAGTTCGCCCTAATCGTGGGCCGGGAAGAAGAGAAATAGGACATGGAAACTTAGCATTACGCGGATTAAAGCGTGTATTACCCGGATTGGAAGATAATCCTTACACAATTCGAGTTGTTAGTGATATTTTAGAATCCAATGGCTCATCATCAATGGCTACGGTATGCGCAGGCTCATTAGCATTAATGGATGCAGGTATTAAAATTAAAAGTACGGTGAGCGGTATAGCAATGGGATTGATTACCGATGAAAAAACCGGAAAGTATGCAATACTAACAGATATATTGGGTGATGAAGACCATTTGGGAGATATGGACTTTAAAGTAGTAGGAACCGAAAAAGGTATTACTGCCTGCCAAATGGATATTAAAATTAATGGACTAAAGTGGGAAATGGTAGAAGAAGCATTGAAACAAGCTAATGCCGGACGTACACACATACGCAAAGAAATGGACAAAACCATTAGCCAACCAAATGCAGATTACAAACCACATGCTCCGCGTATTGAAACCATAATTATTGACAAAGAATTTATTGGTGCTGTAATTGGTCCCGGTGGTAAAGTAATACAAGGTATTCAAAAAGATACCGGAGCTACAATTTCAATAACTGAAGTAGGTGAAACAGGTGTAGTAGAAGTAGCTGCAACCAATGGCGAAAGCATGCGAAAAGCGGTTGCAATAATTAAAGGTATAGTGGCAGTACCTGTTATTGGCGAGGTGTATGAAGGTAAGGTGAAAACAGTTGTTGATTTTGGTGCTTTTGTTGAGTTTATGCCAGGTAAAGATGGATTATTACACATAAGTGAAATAAGCTGGGATAGATTAGCAACTATGGAAGGTGTATTGAAGGTAGGCGATGAAGTACAGGTAAGATTAATTGATATAGATAAGAAAACCGGTAAATTTAAATTATCGCGTAAGGTGCTATTACCACGTCCACCTAAGAATGATTCGAATAAAACAGATACAACAAAACCAAGTGAAGGTGCTAATAGCTAGGTAGTTTTTTATCTTTCATAGTATATTCCCTGTTTAGTTTCGAATTAAACAGGGATTTTTTTTAAAATTATGGTAGTGCCTTTATTTGGCCTAAATTATATTATTTAAGCAGTGTTTAATATTAATTTAATGTGGGTGTAGTGTTTTAATTACTAAGTGTTTGTGTAATTAATTTAAGCTAAATTAATTTTTGATTGGTATTTCTAAAATAGAATTAGTAGTTTAGTTGTTCATTTATTTCAAAATTTTTAACTTTTTTAAATTCATTAAACAAGACATGAAAAAACTTTTACTGGCTTTTGCCATTCTCGGAATGGTGGTACAGGGAAGGGCTACACAGCTATCGGGGACTTACACCATCGATGCTTCTGGCACTGCAACCGCTACCACGTTTAAAGACATCGTCTCTGCTATTACTTACCTTACCTCAGCGGGAACCAGACCCGATGGTGGACCTTCTAACAGTGCTCCTTTTGGAGTTAGCGGTCCTGTGGTATTTGATGTTGCAACAGGCTCCGGTCCTTACACAGGGCAAGTTGTATTGCCTAATGTTACCGGTGCTTCATTAACTAATACTGTTACTATTAATGGTAATGGTAACACCATACAATGGGCGCCAACAGCAAGTGATAAAGCTGTTGTTAGATTTAATAATGGTGATTTTTACCGTTTGAGAAACTTTACCATTAAAACTACAAACACTACTTATGGTTGGGGTATTCATTTTTACACCAATTCGGATAATAATATTGTAGATAGTTGTACCATTGATATTAGTATAGTTACAAGTTCTCTAAATACAAACTCATGTGGTATTGCTTTTTCTGGCAGCTTAACTACACCTACTACTTCGGGTATTAATGGATATAATAATACAATTAGCAACAACCTAATTAAAGGAAGCACTACCAGCTATGGTTTGTATTATGGTATTGTAGGTGGGCCTTCAAACACAGTAGCTAATGTTAGTGCAAATAAGTTTATAAACAATACGGTGCAAGATTTTTATTCGTATGCTTTTTATTGGCAATATGGAAATAGTACCGTATTTGATGGTAATACAATAAAACGTACTGCAAGTAAAACATTATTTACTACTACTTATGGTTTTTATTTTACAAATGGTAGCCGTAATGATACAATTAGAAATAATATTGTAAAAGATTTATTTATAGGTTCGCCAACTACTACTACTCAATGTTTTGGTATTTATTCTATAAATTGTACAGGGCTATCAACAACACAGCCCAATGTAGTAGATAATAACCTATTTAATTTTAATACCGGAAGCGGATCGCAATTTGCATTTTATATGCTAAGTGCTTTTAACTATGCATTTAGAAACAATACCGTTGCATTTCATAATACTACTGTAACTGCTGCTTACCAAACTATAGGTTTATACAGCAATAGCGCTACATCTGTAACTTCAAATTTCCAAATGAAGAATAATGTTTTTTACAACAACAGAACTTCAACGGTAGGTTTATTTTATTCGATTATGTGTGCAGGTACATTTCTTGGAAATGATCTTTCAAAAAATGCATACTATGGCACAGCCTCAACCTATAAAATGGCAAGTATAGGTGGTGCTGATTATTTAAATTTTTATGATTATAATGCAACTACCGGAGGGCTAGATGCATTCAGTTCAGTTTATAATCCAATTTTTGTAAACGCATCTTCAGGTAATTTTTCACCACTAGATGGTTGGTTTAACGGCAATGGTGAAGCAATGCCACATATTACTAATGATGTAACAGGTGCAACTCGTACATTACCTATAGATATAGGCGCTTATGAGGCAAGCCCGGTGGCATTGGATGTGGCTGTTGCCGGATTAAATATGCCTACCATACCTTATGCAGCAGGTAATAAAAGTGTAGAGGCCGTAATACGTAATGCTGGTACTACTACCATTACTACTGCAACTATTAACTGGAAAATAAATAACGTACCGCAAACTCCGGTATCTTTCTCGGGTTCGCTTGCCGGTGGTGCTTTTTCATCACCTATTACCTTGGGTAATGTAAATGTACAAACTGGTACTATTTATACAGTAGAATATACTGTATCATCACCTAACGGACAAACAGACTCGAATACAACCAACAATACCATGAGTGCAACTACCGCAGCTATGTTAGCTGGGGGTACTTACACTATTGATCAGGGTTCGGCTGCAAGTGCTACTAACTTTACTTCGTTTAACTCATTGGCTAATTTAATTAGCATGGGTGGTATTGGTGGTGCACTTACCATTAATGTGGTTGCCAATTCAGGTCCATATACGGAGCAAGTGTTTTTTAATACGATTGCCGGTTCTTCTTCTACCAATACCATTACTGTTAATGGAAACGGAAACACGCTTCAATACAATAATACCAACAGCGGTTTACTAGGTATAATGAATGTAATAAAAACAAATTACGTAACATTTAACCAATTAAACATTAAATCGTTAAATGCATCGTATGGTGTTGGGTATATGTTTGTAAACAATACCAACTACATAAATGTAAATAATTGTATTATTGATATAAGCTCAGTAACGGGTAATAGTTTATCAGCCGGTATAGCAGCAACAGCCGCATTAAATTCTCCAACAATGGCTGCCGCTGATAATGCATCTAATCATCATTATATTGGTAACCAAATAATTGGTAATGGTGGAGGTGGAGCTTATTATGCAATTAGTGTTATGGCAAGTAATACTTCATCCGGACCAAACAACGGCTTTGTAATTAAAGATAACATAATTAGAGATTTTACCTACTATGGAATTTATATGCAATCAGTATATGGTTCATTAATTAGTGGAAACGATATATCACGCCCAAATAGAACTTCCGTTAGTGGATTTAGTGGAATTTATGCAATGTATCCTGTGGGCGATACAATTGTAAACAATAAAATTACCAAACCTTTTGAGGTGCAAAAATTAACTGCTGCCGGTATTGTTTATGGATTGTATTTATATTTTGCAACAGATAACACACGTCCTTTAATTGTTAAAAACAATTTAATAGCGGATATTAAGAGCAATGGACAGGTTTATGGTATTTATACCTATTTTACTTATCCGTCTTATTTTTATAACAATACAGTATCTATTGATTTCCCTACAGCTACAACTGCATCAACAACTTATGCGTTTTATTCCTCAAATTCGGTTACATATCCACAGGTAGTAAAAAACAATTTGCTGCATGTAAATAGAGGTGGCACAGGCTCTAAATATTTAATGTATTTAGCTACTGCATCTGCAACTAATTATACTTTCTTAAATAATGCTTTGTTTATGGATTCAGCTGCATCCAGCACTAATAATTATTTTGGATATTACAGCGGAAATAAACGAAATTTTGCAGAATGGAAATTAGCAATACCTACTAATCCATTAGATACAAATAGTGTATTTGCAAGTCCTAAGTTTAAAACAGGATATGTACAGGCACCATTTACTCCTGGGCAAGATAGTATAAATAATATAGGAGAAAACTTATCATTAATAGTACCAACAGATATTACCGGAGCAACACGCTCAGCTACCCCTGACCCGGGTTGTTATGAATTTGATGTAGCCAGCCAAGATGCCGGTATTATTGGTTTTAGTTCACCGATAATGCCATTAACACTTGGTACACACAACGTAAATGCAGTAGTTAAAAACTTTGGACCAACTACTGTTACAAGTGCTAAAATTGATTGGTCGGTAAATGGAGTAGCTCAAACACAAGCTACTTTTTACGGCACATTAACCTCAAATGATACCATTTCTTCATTAATTGGCTCATATGGGTTTACTAATCCGGGTGTTTATACTTTAAAAGCATGGACATCAAATGTAAATGGCGATACATTGGATAAAGAATATTGGAATGATACAATACAGCAAACTTTCTGTACACCATTATCGGGTACACTTACTATAAATACATCACTACCTAAGGGAAGTGGAAATTTCCATACCTTTAATGAAGTATTGAGTTTAGTAAATACTTGTGGTGTGGCAGGACATGTAATAGTAAATGTATCAGCAGGCACATACAATGAAAAACTTGTATTAAATAATATACCAAGTTTAACAGGCGGAAATCGTTTATCCTTTGTAGGAGCAGACTCTGCAACTACTAAAATTACTTTTGCCGGTAGCAGTACAGCGGATAGAGCAACCATTCAGTTTAATGGCGCTGATAATGTATCGTTTAGTAACATGCGTATTGAAAATACAGGTTCAAGTTATGCAGTTGCTTTGCAAATATTAGGTTCTGCTACTGATCGCTCAGATAGCTTGAGCTTTACCAAATGTTCGTTTATTGTAACATCTGCATTGTTATCTTCTTATATTAACCCAATTGAAGTTACTTCACTAAATTCTTCACCTACATCATCTACATATATTAATGCAACTGCATTAACAATAGATAGCAGTAATGTAATAGGTGGATATTATGGTATGACATTATGCGCACCTAATACTACACGCTCTTATGGACATAAAATAACTAACTCGTTATTCTATGATTTCTACTATTATGGTTTGTACATATATGGTGCTGAGCGTTTTGTATTTGAATACAACGATATAACAGCAGGACCAAGAGTAAATGCTACCGGTGGATTTGGTATGTATTTATATTATTTGGGCGAGAATTCTAAAATTAATGCAAACTCCATAACCGGTATGAATGGAAACTATGGGATATATTCTATGTATCTAGCCGGCACGGCAACAAATAAAGTACAGATTACAAATAATAATATACAAATGGGTACTTTATCCAATACAGTTTATGGCATGTATTTATATTATCCAACACACTTGGTGGTTGCTAATAATGCGGTAAATGTAACAACGGCAAGTGCAACCTCAACTGCGTTTTACTTATACAGTAATAATGCATCACTTTACCATGATGTAGATATGATTAATAACATATTTGTAAACCTTGGTGGTGGATGGGTTGCATGGGTAGGTGATGGTGGTTCAGGATTTCCGTTAACACAAACCGGATTGAATTGGACAATTGACAATAATGTTTATTATGGTTTGGGACAATATCCGTTCCGTTCTAATAATACTATTACTACAACATTTGCAACTTGGCAAACAAATGGAGCATCCGGTTATTATTTTGATTCATTGGGCTTTGTTATGAATCCTAATTTCCCAAGTGCTACCAACTTACGTACCAACGACATGGCATTAAATAATAAAGGAAAAGCCAATACATGGGTACCAATGGATATTGATGGTAATACACGTAGTGCAACAACACCGGATATAGGGGTACTTGAGTTTACTCCTCCTGCAAATGATGCAGGTGTAATATCCATAGCAATGCCACGTGCACCACAAGATACAGGATTAACAGATGTAAAAGTAGTAGTTAAAAATTATGGTGCATCTTCATTAACATCTGTAGATGTAACTTACCAATATGGAGTAACAACATATACCCGAACTCATACCAATACAATTGCACCAAATACAACGGATACTGTTGTGTTTAATGCAACCTCGGGTAGTGGTGGTACAAGCCAACAGTTAAACTACACAGGAAATAGCGGAGTGTTTACCGCATATACTGCAAATCCTAATACAACAACAGATGCTGTTTTAACAAACGATACCTTACGTGTAAATATTTGCCCGGGTATGAGTGGTGTTTATACCATTAACCCATTAGGAAGCGGAGGTAGAAACTTCTTAACTTTTGCAGCAGCAATGGATGCATTGAATTGTGGTGGGGTATTGGGTGATGTTGTGTTTAATGTTTCTCCAGGAACATATTCTGAGCAGTTGGAGTTCTTCCGCATTCCGGGAGCAAGCGATTCAACACGTATTACCTTCCGTTCATCTACTTTAAATAAAGCAGATGTTATCTTATCATTTAATGGACAAACAGCAACTAAAAACTATGTTGTAAACTTTAAAGGTACTGAGTATGTAAACTTTGAATACATGACAGTGCGTACTACCAATACAACATACGGACGTATTTTTGTATTTGATGTATTACTTGGTGTAAACTCAGCAAATATCAAATTACGCTATAACAAT
>JACFNJ010000299.1 GCA_019454865.1 Bacteroidia bacterium | reverse complement strand
ATAATTGTAGTTGTGTTTCCTATATTATGCCATAATTCTTCGGTAATATGTGGAGCATACGGATGTAAACAAACCAACAAAGTTTGTAATACAGTAATACTAGTACACTTGTTTTCTGTGAGTTCATTAACACAAATCATAAAACTACTAACGGAAGTATTAAATGAAAATCCTTCCACATCATCTTCTACTTTTTTAATGAGTTTATGCAATGCCTTCAACGACTTCTTATCTGCTTCTTGATTTGTCCATACAGCATTACCGGATGCATCATAAAACAAACGCCAAAGTTTTTTCAAAAACCGATGTACACCTTCTATGCCTTGTGTGCTCCATGGTTTGCTTTGTTCTATCGGTCCCAAAAACATTTCATACAAGCGCAAAGTATCTGCTCCGTATTCATCCACAATGTTATCCGGAGTTACCACGTTATGCTTGGATTTACTCATTTTTTCTATCTCAAATGAACATTTATAATTTCCATCTGAAGTTATAAAAACAGCATTTTTATTATCCGGGTTTTTCTCAATAAATTCACTAATAAGCAAAACATCGTTTTTTACGTAATCAATGTTTACATTTCGTTTTAATATTTTAAAGCCTTTATAGAACTTAAATACATTAGGATGCTCCTTAGAAATATTATCAATGTTTGTTTGAATTAAATCTACATTATCTATTAATTCATACGAAACATAAATATTAGGCAGCAATAAACTTTGAGCTTGTTTATCGCCTGCGATTTCATCATCAAATTCTAATTTTACAATATAAATAAAATTACTCCTACCTTGTATCATGCCTTGGTTTATCAACCGTTGGGCAGGTTCGTTTACCGGAATAAAGCCACGGTCGAAAAGAAATTTTGTCCAAAAACGTACATACAACAAATGCCCTGTTGCATGTTCGCTACCGCCTAAATACAAATCCACGTTTTGCCAATAATTAACCGCTTTTTGGCTTACCATTTCTTTGCTATTCATAGGATCCATGTAACGTAAAAAATACCAACTACTGCCAGCCCATCCTGGCATTGTTGTGGTTTCTATGGGATAGCCCGTGGTATCTACACAATTTTTTTCTTCATTCCACATCCATTTTTCAGCACGAGCCAAAGGTGGTTCGCCATCAGCCGTAGGTAAAAATTTATCAATTTCGGGTAATGGCAATGGTAGCTTGTTTTCAGGAATACAATACGGCACACCGTTTTTATAATATACCGGAATTGGCTCTCCCCAATAACGTTGCCTGCCAAATATAGCATCACGTAAACGGTAGTTGGTTTTGCCTTTTCCTATCTTTTGCGCTTCAATGTATTCAATAGCTTTAGGTATTGCTTGCTTTACATCCAAGCCGTTTAAGAAATCCGAATTAATCAATCTTCCCTCTTTGGCATCAAAAGAAGCAGCAGATAAATCATGATTATCCGGTGGTTCAACAACGGCAATAATTGGCAGTTCAAAATGTTTTGCAAATGCAAAATCGCGACTATCATGTGCCGGAACTCCCATTACTGCACCGGTTCCATATCCTGCAAGCACATAATCAGCAACCCAAATCGGCACTTCATTTCCGGTAAAGGGATGAATTGCATACGAACCGGTAAAAGCACCACTTACTCGTTTTACTTCTGCCATTCGTTCTCTTTCGCTTCTGTTTTTAGCATATTCTACATACTCCTGCACTTCATCCATTTGATCGGCTTGTACCAATTCACTTAAAAATTCATAC
>JACFNJ010000298.1 GCA_019454865.1 Bacteroidia bacterium | reverse complement strand
AAGATTTCTGATGAAAAGAGAGATATATTATTGCAGAAATTAGGCTTAAAAACCGATTCGTTTGAAGAATTGGGAGAAATATAAACCCATATACCGAACGGTAAAATTCTAAGATAAGCATTACATGTAAATTTATACGTTTGACAGAAATTTCACCATTATGAAAAAAATAAATTTACAAAACCTCAAACAACTATCATATGGTCTTTTCACAATTGTTTACATTTCTAGCATATTAAGTGCCCAGAATTTGCCCAAACTTAATGACCCCGAAAATCCTTTAATCGTTGAATTTGCATTTATGTTGGATAGTGACGGTAGTTTAATTTATTGGAATGAGGGCGCATTGAATGAATCTTACTCTGACATTTTTGGGTACATGATAGAGAGATATGCATTGGGAAGCCATCAAAACTGGACAATTGGTGAACATGCCAATACTACCCTATGAGACATGCAAAATCCAAACAGTTTTGGAAACCCTCGTTTTTATTTTCAATCTAATTATTGGAAAAACATAATTGGCTGTGTACCTAAGGGAGGTGTAGGTGGAAATGATTATTGCGGTGTTCATTCCAATAGTGGCGTACAAAACAAGTAGTTTCAATTATTAACAACAGAAGTGTAGGAGGCATAGGGGCTGACAAGGCTGCAAGGTTTGCATATTACACTTTAGTAAACTACAAAAATTACGACTTACAAAATGCAAACTTTAACACTGTAAGAGCTAACTCAATTGCTTCAGCAGTAATCCTGTATGGCATGTGTAGTAATGAGTATAATAATACATGCGCTGCGTGGTATGCTGTAAATGTTGGCAACTATTGCGACCCATGCGCTTTAGCTTGGAGAAACAGTAGATTCCAAAATAGTGTAACTTGAATGGCGAATAAAACTAAATCTGTGTTTTATGTATCAATATACCCTAACCCAACGAAAAATAAAATAACTTTGCTAGTTGAAGAATCGGCTATAAATGAAAATAAGCACTACCAAATTAATATTTATGACATACAAGGTAAACTTATGCAAGGTTACACAACAAACAGTATAAATAGTTATGAAATAGATATTCAAAGTTTGCCTGTTGGAATTTATAATGTAAATATTTCAACTGGACATTGGACTAAAATTATTAAATTCATAAAAGAATAATATGAATCTCCGATTTTTAATAAATTCCCTTTTTCTTTTCTGTGCGTTCAGTTTGAACGCACAGAATTGGATAAGCAAAGTTTTTGATGGTAAAAATCAAATTGAATTTGGTATCTCAAATGTCAGCTATCCAAACTCCAAATTTGATGATAATTTCAAATTCTATGAAAACTATTTAAAACCGGGCTATTCTAACATGAGGCGTCATAACTATTATTTAGGATATAATAGAGTACTTTATAGTAATTATGTAATTGGCGTTAATCTAATAAGTGGCTTTACTGCAAATGGAAATAATTTTGCAACAATAGAAATTGGTGAAATTCGAGGGGTATATAATAAACAACTAAACTTCAATATTGGCAAACTATTTAGCTATAAAAAAATAAAAATAATCCCTACTTTACAATTATCATATCGTTATGACGGATTTCAATATACAGTATTTGGATATAGAAATCCAAACGGTGTTCTAACAGAACCGCTATTTGCTGACTTACAATATAATTCAATTGGCGGCTCAGTGGGACTTGACATCAACTATTTTTTTTCAAAACATGTTGGCTTGGGCGTTAGAACATT
>JACFNJ010000297.1 GCA_019454865.1 Bacteroidia bacterium | reverse complement strand
ATGTTGGATGAGAGTGATGTTGATGTGTGGAAAAAGATACGGAGTAAGGTGGGGATATCGAAAACAACGTTATTGTAAATAATATAATTGATTATGTCAATGGTTAATAGCATAAGTATGTATGTTGGTATGTGGAACGAGCGGTGTGTAGTGTAATGTGGTGTGGTGGTGAGAATCGAAAAAAACTCAACACCAACGCAAAAATTTTATTAAAAACCAACAAAAGTTTATTGATTACCAATAAATATTACATGAAAAACAATAAATTTTTACCCAAAACTTTACACTTACCTTTACATAATCACTTAAAAATTAATAGGTTATGGCAAAAGCAACAACAAACAACATCAATAAAGTAACCATCTCACAAACAGTTACAATCAGCACTGAATACTACAGGGACGAGTTTGACAATGATGAAGAATGGAATGACTTTCTAATAAATCACACATCAACACCAACACAAGCATTCGAAATATTATCAGATGTCTCAAACGTTAATACAAAAATATCAAGCTACTTAAATGAAGCAGATAAAACCAAAGTAGAATATGAATTATTTATGGGAGGGAAATTAACAGACATTAAATTAGATAATATTGTGCTTTAAACCGCAAATAAAACGGAAAAATCAACTGATAAATCAATCTTAACATAATGTTATATAAAACATAAATCAGCCTTTAAATCGCATTTAAGCAATGAAAGAAGCACTTAATGAAATTATACAAGAAATAATAAACATAAACTTTTCAAGTTTCTTGTTATGTCTTTTTATCTTGTATATATTTATAATTGTATTTAATCGCTTATATCTTCGCGGAGCTGAATTCGATAATGTAGCACATAGGGGCTGCCAAGCAAGTAGGCCAAGTGGAACGAACGCTTATAAGTTAGAGGTTGATGTTAGTGTGAAAATAACAAATCCCATATCTAATACCGAAGTTGGTATTAGTAAAATTAGTCACAGAGTGACGCAAGCAGTCGAACATACACTAAGTAAAAAGAGTGAGCAATATGTTCGACAAACAAACTACTCACCACACAATCACCCAACACCAAACACACCAACACAAACATCTAATTATAAATGAAATCATAAAATTTAATCAATCATAATTAATACGATAGAAAGAAGATAATAGTCAGAATTTCTTTTATAATTTTATAAAATGAAATTCAATTTGTTTTTTTACTTCATAATAAAAATGAAAGGTTATGGAACAACAAGTATTAATTAATGAGTATATTAAGGCAGTCACAACTGAAATGGTCCTAAATGGGCCTTGCACCGCCTCAGCACTACAAGAAATGGTCATTAAAATTGTTTTAGACAACAGAATACGGGATAAATCAATCATAGATTCAATGATTGGATCAACAATAGTTCGAATGATGGAATTATGTAATTAATAAATCAGTTAATCATGAGTACAATTCAGCAAAGTAGAAACAGACCACCAGACATCACGTCAATAATAATCATATTTTTAATATGGGTGATTATATTTATGTTAATCAAAATTCATAAATCATAAAATTATGATAGCATTACTATTCACAGTAAGTATAAGTATAGCTCTTATAATTCTAATAGGTGGGATTATGGAATCAGGAATAGACATAGAAGAAAGTGTTATAAATTCAAAAACATTCTAACATTTAGTTGGTTATCCAATGTTTTCTTTTATTTTTATTCGATTATATAATAATTTTAAAAAAATTCCATTATTACTTACT
>JACFNJ010000296.1 GCA_019454865.1 Bacteroidia bacterium | reverse complement strand
TCATCTGTTTTAAAGCACCAATCAGCAGACAGCTGATTGTTCAAGTCACACACGTCCGGCAGCTTTGCGATGGCGGGGCAATCGAAGCACTTCCGTTCGGCTAATGTACAAAATTTCAATCGAAGTACAAATGTTGATTTAAGCACTTCACCCCCGCTATTGCAAAACTGCTTGTTATGCCTTCGTTGTTCTTCTCGTCCTGTTGTCAGTCAGCGGTGGAAAAGCCATACTCTTTGCCAAGTTTTGGCTTGTGCACTGGCTGGTGCGACTTGGCAATGTGTATGGCTTTAGCGTTGGCTTTTTTAGCAACATTTTTTGTCTTGCTGAATTGGTGGGCAAGCAACATTTCCGTAACTACAATATACGCAACAATCACCTTGTTTTGGTTTCAAAATGGTCTTGCACTTTTCACATTCGTAAAAATATTGGCAAGCGACTGTCGGCATTGTTTCTTCTTTCTTATGTCCGCAGTTTGGGCAAGTGACTGTTGATTGTAATGTGACTTCCATTTTTAATTTACCTGATGATTTTATTGCTTATTTTTTGTCTTTTATCCAATTTATCAATGCTTGTTTTTCGTCTTTTGTAAGTCTTGCCTCAGGATGCAGCCAGAGATAAGACAGCAAGGGCATTTCATTTTTCTCCACCTGAGTTACAATTGATTGCAACAGTCGCTCCTGTTTTCCACTATAATAGTTGCTCCATTCGCTAAAATTCAGATACTGTTTTCCATTGGTAATATGCAATTCAATGAACATTCTACCAGGCTGGATATAATCAAACCATTCATATTTTGTATTATTACTGTGGCAGTTATAACAGGAATTTTCCAAGATTTTACTTACTGCTTTTGGCGAATTATATACTTTTATAAAATCAGTCGCTTGAACCCGCCCATGATACACATAGGAGCCAGGCTGATAAAACTGAATAATAACAAGCACCCCCAGAACAGATAGGGCTATCATCTTCCACTTGGGTCTTTGTTTCATCTTATTGTTACCTATTTAATGATGATGTTCGTTTGAAACCATTCCTTTGGTCTCATTCATCATACTTTTTTTGCCTTCCAATTGTGCACTGGCATCAATAGAAAAAGCTCCATTTGTTACCACTTCATCACCATTCTCAACACCTGAAAGGACTACATAGCTATCGCCCAATGAAGCTCCCAAATCAATTTCTCTCATTTTGAAAGTGGGGATGGAAGTCCCATGTTCTTTCACATAAATTACCGAGCGTTTGCCTGTCCACAGGACTGCTGATTTGGGAACCACAATATCTTTGCCAGAGCCTCTAACCGGTGCATTAACCACTGCGGTAGCATACATTTCCGGCTTGAGTAAATTTTGGAGATTGTTAACCTCCACTCTTATTTTGGCAGTGCGCGATGCAGCATCCACAATAGGGTTTATGAATACGATTTTTCCTTTAAAAGTCTTGCCTGGCAGGCTTTGCAAAGTATATTCCAACTGGTCGCCGACTTTGAGAAAGGGTAAATCGCTTTCATAAGCATCAAAAACAGCCCATAAACGGTTTAAGTTTGCGATATTATACAACACTGTACCCTGACTGATATAATCACCCTGATTCACATTTTTACTAACAATTACGCCACTTGTATTGGCATAAATAGTTACATAAGGAGAAACAGTTTTTGAACTCAGTACATTGGAAATTTGCTCCTCAGTCATCTTCCACAACTTCATTTTTTCCTTAGCTGCTGCCAGCAAGCCCGGTTGCAGATCGT
>JACFNJ010000033.1 GCA_019454865.1 Bacteroidia bacterium | reverse complement strand
GTTCGTTTCGACCGTTTTGATGCAAACCAAGTGGTATTAAAAGACCCATATTCATTGGTTCCGGTTTATTCCGCTGGAGAAGTTAGAAGTAATAATATTAGAGGATTAGCATCTTCTATCCCATCAACAATTGGTGATAAATATGTAGTATATGTTGATACAAAAACACCTTCTTCTGGTAATATAAATATTACAGGATTTAGAAATGGCAACGATTGGTATGATAAAAACGGAAACCCGGTTACTGACCCATCTGCAATTTGGCGTAATGCACAAATGGTAAATAGTAATGCTCCCGGACAAAACATACCATTATTAGTTAATGATAATGCGCAAGTTCCTACTGCAGCATCATTTAAGGATTATCAACCGGATGTTAAAGTATCTCCACGTATTTCATTCTCTTTTCCAATTTCAACTACATCTCAGTTTTTTGGTAATTATGATGTTTTGGTACAACGTCCTACAGAAAGTAATGTTGCTCAAATTGATGATTACTTTTACTTAAATAATAGAAGAACTGGTGTTGTTGCAAATCCGGATTTGAAGATGACACAAGTTACCGATTATGAAATAGGATTTCGTCAGCAAATTGGAGACAACTCTGCAATAGGCTTAATTGCATCGTATCGCGAGTTTAGAAATTTAATTCAATTATATCGTTTTGTTGAAGCATATCCTTTCCCTTATACTGCATTTGGTAACTTAGATTTTTCAACTGTGAAGTCATTCCGTGTGGAGTACGAACTACGCGATTTGGGTAATATAAATTTATCAGCAAACTATGCATTGCAATTTGCAGAAGGTACAGGTTCCAACTCGCAATCCAGCAGCGCATTAATTCAAGTTGGTTTGCCTACATTACGTAGTGTATATCCGGTGAGTTTTGATACACGCCATACCCTAAAAGGAACAATTGATTACCATTACAAAGAAGGTAAGGAATATGACGGTCCAATTGTAAATGGATATAAAATATTAGAAAATGCCGGTATTAACTTTATATTTAATTATACATCCGGTCGTCCATATACCGAAACACTTACTGCCGTACCGGAAGTACAGTCGGGTGTGGTTGCTCGTTCGCAAGTAAAAGGAACTATTAATGGTTCTAATTTACCACCACAGTTTTATATTGATATGAATATTGATAAATACTTTACATTTAAGAAAGAAGGTTTAGATGGCAAACAATCCGTATATCGCCTTCGTGCATTTATATGGGTTCAAAATATTCTTAATGCTGCAAATGTATTAAGCGTTTATTCTTATACCGGTTCAGCTTATGATGATGGTTATTTGGCCTCACCACAATCAATTGAACAAAAACGTGTAGCTACAAGCTCACAATCATTTGTTGATTTGTATAATATTCGAATGGTAAATCCTAATTTCTTTGCTTTACCTCGTTTAACACGTTTAGGAGTTTCATTTTATTTTTAGTTTTTAATATTACATTGAATATGAAAAGTATAAATTTAGGATTTTTTAAAATTGTACGATTTTTTGGGATAATTGGGTTTGCAATTGCCGGAACTAATTTGGCATTTGCTACCTATAATATTGGAATGCCATTACCAAATAAAAAGCGAGTAGTTATTCGTGAGAAAATGGCAGGCTGTTTACCGGCTACTCAACAAAAAGATTTGGATGTAAATAATGTTCGAACCACAATATTGAATGGAGGTGATATGTGGTGGAATTTGAGTAACGCACGTTATGAAATCCCTAAAGTTCAAGTTGGTCAGGTATCTAAAAATTCATTGTTTTCAGGAGCATTATGGATTGGTGGGGTTGCTAATGGTAACTTGAAAATTGCAGCTCAAACTTATCGCCAAAGTGGAAATGATTTTTATCCTGGACCTTTAGTAAAAGACGATGCGACAATATCAGAGTCAAGATGTAAAGATTTTGATAAAATATTCCGTGTTACATTAAATGAAATTACTACTTTAGTTAATACAGACGATAAAAATAATCTTGAGATATCTGAAGATATTGAAAATTGGCCAGGCAATGGTAATGTATTGATTGGTGAAGCTGCTAGACTTGCTCCTTTTTATGATGTAGATAGCAATGGTATTTATGATGCTCGTAGTGGTGATTATCCAATATTGAATGATGGAAATCCTGATTTGTCAAACATTCCGGATATGATGATGTTTATGATTTATAACGACAAAGGAAATATTCACTCCGAATCAGGAGGAGTTCCTATTGGATTAGAATTTCATTTACAAGCTTTCGCATTTTCAACTAATGATGAAATTAATAACATGACATTTTATCGTACTACAATTTTTAATCGCGGTAGTGAAACTATTGATAGTACAGTTTTTGGTCAATGGGTAGATCCTGATTTAGGCAATTATGCTGATGATTATGTAGAGTGCGATGTGCAAAGAAACTTGGGGATTTGTTACAATGGCGATGATAATGACGAAGGTATTTTAGGTTATGGATTAAACCCTCCAAGTGTTGGTGTAACATTTTTCGAAGGACCAAGAAGACCGGATAATTCAGAAATTGGCTTAACTAAATTTGTATATTATAATAACGATTGGAGTACAATTGGTAACCCAAGTACTCCTGAACACTATTGGGGATATTTAAACGGTAGATGGAAAGATGGTGCTAGTATTACCTATGGTGGAAACGGTAGAGGTGGTTCAGATACCGCTAGTTACATGTTCCCTGGTAATTCTGACCCTGCAGGGCGTCCAACATGGAATGAAAGAACTGCTGGAAATACCCCACAAGACAGAAGATTTTTGCAAACAGCAGGTTCATTTACACTATTACCTGGTGCAGTTAATCGTGTAACTATCGGTGTTGTTTGGTCAAGGGCATCAAGCGGAGGAGCTACAGGTTCATTTAATCTTTTAAAACAAGCATCGGATAAAGCAACTACTTTATTTAAAAATAATTTCATGTTAAAAGAAGGTCCACGTGCACCTAAACTTGAAATTGTTGAGTTGGATAAAAAGTTGGTGTTTAAAATGACCGGTACAAAAGAAATTGAGAATTTTTCCAGGAATTATGCCGGACCTTGTGATTCGACTACACGGTATAAGTTCCAAGGATATCAAGTGTGGCAGTTAAAAACTGCAACTATACCAAGTGATATTTATGATGTAACGCAAGCTAAATTGGTAGCCCAATTTGATATTGTTGATGGAGTATCAAGAGTTGTAAATACTGTGTTTGATCCGGAGTTGGAAGAAAATGTAAAGAAAATAATGGTAACAGGTTCAAACAAAGGTATCGAACATACTTTTGAAATTACTAAAGACTTTTTTGAAACAGGTTCTGATCAAACCTTAGTAAATTTTAAAACATACCATTATTATATTGTTGCATATGCTACAAGTTCTAATTGTGTTACCGACCCTGATCAGTATTTAGCGAGTTCAAAAACAATTGGCGAAAATAGTTTGTTAATATACAGTTCAATTCCACATGACCCAACTCCTTCAGGAAAAGCACCTAATACAGATTATGGAAAAGGATTGCCTATTACTATGCTAGAAGGAATTGGAAATGGGGGAAAAGAAATTCGATTAAGTGAAGAGTCAATTAGCGCATTAATGAATCCACCTTATTATGTTAAAGAACGTACATATGAATCAGGTTATGGACCAGTGGCTGTTAAAGTTATTGACCCATTAAAATTACCAAAGGCAAAATTTGAATTAAAATTACGTGATATAAGTAGCAATGGAAATAAATTAGATACTTTATCTGCTATTAATACTCGTTGGTCTCTTAAGAATCTTGCAACAGGTGAAACGATTGATTCTGATACTGCAATTAATTATTCAAATGAACAAGTGTTTTCTAATTGGGGAATTTCAGTTCAATTATCACAATCCATTATGCCTGGTGAGTCTGAGTCAGAAGTGGATGAAAGCAATGGTTATATTTCATCCTCAATAACATTTGCTAACCCTGCAGACGAATGGTTGTCCGGAGTTGTAGATGAGCAACAGCCATATAATACTTATCCTTTTTATAAAACAAGTTTTAACTGGATATTATCTGGAGGTGCTGGTCGTCCTGATTTTTCAAACCCTGAAAACTCTGATTTTGCTATAAATAAAATTCCGATGGATCCACTTAAAAAATTCTCAAACATTATTGAAAGTAAATGGGCTCCTTACGCCTTAGCTTCAAGATGGAGAACAACTAATACAGCAAAATTGCCTTCATTTGGTCCGGCATGGGATGGAAGTATTGGTTCAGTAGGTTCCGGTTTAGCTTCAACCGATAATTTGTTAGACCAACTACATAGTGTACGTGTTGTTTTAACAAGAGATCGTTCAAAATGGAGTCGTTGTATTGTGTTGGAGTTAGGTGAAGATAAGAACCTAAATATTGGAAATGCAGAAAAATTAGATTTACGAAAATCTCCATCTGTTGATCAAAATGGTGAACCAGACGGTACAGGAAATGGCATGGGTTGGTTTCCTGGTTATGCAATTGACCTGGAAACAGGTGAGCGCTTAAATATTTTATTTGGTGAAGACTCTTCAATACCTGGAGAAAATGGAGATGATATGATTTGGAATCCTACATCAACACTTTTAGATGCAAACGGAAGACCTGTATTTGGAGGAAAACACTATATTTATGTTATGCGTGCACGTAATTTTGTGCTAGGTTCAGGTAATTCTGCTATTAAATATAATGGACCTCGATATGATGGTTGTGCTGATTATGTACAAAGATTACAGCCTACTGCACCACAAGGTATGCCGGCTTCATACTTATTACGTAAACGTCAAGTGTTTTCTCAAGCAATTTATACTTCTATGGCAATGTTAAAATCTGGTTCCAAATTGCATGATGCATGGAACAGCATCGTTCCAAGTGATGTAACAATTGAAATTCATGTAAAAAGACCTTATGCTAATTTTACTATTGATGGTAATTTAACAAATGATAGTATGCCTCATTTTATATTCTCTACCGAGGGAATTGCTCCTACTGAAAATGATAAAACAGTAGCTAAAAAGGCATTAGACAAAGTTAGTATTGTACCAAATCCGTACTATGCATACTCGCAATACGAAGATCCGGGTAATCAATTGGATAATAAAGTGAAAATTACAAACCTTCCAGCAAAATGCTTAGTTCAGATTTATACAATGGATGGAGTTGTAGTTCGTACTGTAAGAAAAGACGACCCTACTAAAACTTATATTGATTGGGATTTGAAAAATGACGCAAAAGTACCAATTTCAAGTGGTGTTTATTTAATTCATATCAAATCGGATGAGTTAAAAGAAGAGAGAATTATCAAATGGTTCGGTATTATGCGTCCTGTTGATTACGATACATTCTAAACTATTAATATTGATTATGGGGAGTGAAAACTCCCCAATTTAAGAATTAAAAAAATAAGACATGAAAAAATATATACTACAATTAATGTCAATTGTAACTTTGGTTAGTCCAATGCAAATTATTGCCGGAAATCCGGATCGTTCAGGCGGTGCAGGTGGTACTCAATTATTGATTAACCCTTATGGACGTTCAGCTGGTATGTTGGGAGCTAATACTGCTTCAGTAAGAGGGATTGAATCATTTAATCTTAATATTGGAGGCTTGGCTTATACGAATAAAACTGAAATTTCTTTTTCTAATGTTACTTATTTGCAAGGTACAGATGTGTTTATAAATAACTTATCTATTGCGCAAAATTTAGGTGGAGGTAATGTATTAGGATTAACAATTAATTCATTTGATTTTGGTTCAATTCCTATTACTTCCGTGTCGCAACCTGATGCTACATTGGGTACATATTCACCACAAGTTTTGAATATTGGTGCAGCTTTTTCTAAGAAGTTTTCAAATAGTATTACAGGTGGAATTAATGTTCGTATTATTTCTGAAGGTATAAGCAGCGTAACAGCAAATGGAATAGGTTTAGATGCAGGAGTTCAATACCAAACAACATTAAATGGTAAAAACTTGGCAAAGAAAGCCATCAAAAAAGAGGATTTTAGATTTGGCATTAGTGTGAGGAATATTGGTCCGAATATGCAATATTCCGGTTCAGGTTTATCTTTTCGTTCTATAAATCCAACTACTGGTGCAGATAGAAGAGCATTGATGGGCTCTGAAACATTTAACCTACCTGCTCTTGTACATATTGGTGCTGCTTATGATATGCGTTTGGATGATAAGGCAACTGAGACTTATAATCACAGATTAACACTTTGCGGAAATTTTAACTATAACGCTTTCTCTGCAAATGTTACAACTATGGGCTTGGAATATGCATTTAAAGAAATGCTTATGTTAAGAGGTGGTTTTGCATATCAAGAAAATGTGTTAAGTGAGTATTCATACCAAAGTCAATATTTGGGTTTTGCCGGTGGCGTAGGTTTTGTTTTTCCTGTAAGCAAATCAGGAACTGCATTAGCAATTAATTATGCGTATGCTCCTACTCGTGTGTTTAACGGAATACACAACCTAACAATTGCATTAAATATAGATAGTAAAAAATAAATTTATATATTTGTTCAAACATTGCACGAAACGCTTCCTGTTAAGGAGGCGTTTCGTGCATTTTTATTACTTTATGTTTTTAAATTATGACAAAGCAAATTAACTATGTTTCGAAAGAGGGATTCGAAAAATTGCAAAAAGAACTAAACGAAATGAAGTTTGTACAACGCCCTTTTATATCTAAGCAGATTGCGGATGCACGCGATAAGGGCGATTTGAGTGAAAATGCAGAATATCATGCTGCAAAAGAAGATCAGGGATTGTTAGAAACTAAAATAGCGCAATTGGAAGACTTAATTACACGAACTCGGGTAATTGATGAAACTAAATTAGATACAAGTAAAGTAATGATGCTTAGTAAAGTGAAATTACTTAATCATGCAACAAAAAAGGAAGTAATTTATACAATGGTTTCTGATTCTGAAGCTGATTTTAAAGCAGGAAAAATTTCAATAAAATCTCCAATTGGATCCGGATTAATGGGACTAAAAGTAGGTGATGTAGCTGAAATAAAAGTACCTGCAGGAATGATTAAATTTGAAGTTTTAGAAATTAGTTTGTAAGTTATGTCAACTATATTTACCAAAATAGTAAAAGGAGATATACCTTGTTATAAAGTAGCTGAAACTGCTGATTATTTAGCGTTTTTAGATGTGCGTCCGGTTGCTGTTGGCCATACTTTAGTAATTCCCAAAAAGGAGGTAGATTATATTTTTGATATGGACGATGAACATTTTGCAGGATTGCATTTGTTTGCTAAAATTGTTGCACGTGCAGTTAAAAAAGTAATTCCTTGTAAGCGCATAGGCGTTGCTGTTGTGGGACTAGAAGTACCACACACACACATTCATTTGATACCGATAAATACGATTGGTGATATTAATTTTGAAAAAGAAAGGGTACAAATTACACCTGAACAATTTGAAAAAATTGCATCGGATATCCGTAAAGAATTAATGCATGATAAGCCCTGATTTTTAACTCAGGGCTTTTTTATTTTATCCGGATTTGCCTGAACATACTCGCTCCAGTTTTTAGATTTTGCTTTCTTAGCAGATTTCAAACTATCTTTTTTAGATGATAGTACTTTACTGTTGCTTTGTATATAGTGGCAATAGGCAGCAGCCAAACCGTCTGTAGCATCTAAGAATTCAGGAGTTTCTTTGAATTTTAAAATGTTCTGCAACATTGCAGCTACTTGTTCTTTTGTAGCATTTCCATTGCCTGTAATGGATTGTTTAATTTTTTTTGGTGAATATTCATTTACCACCATATCTCTATTTATGGCAGCTGCAATTGCTACTCCTTGCGCTCTGCCAAGTTTTAACATACTCTGAACATTCTTACCAAAAAATGGTGCTTCAATGGCTAATTCATCCGGCAAGTATTGCTCTATTAATGTTGTAATTCGTTCATAAATACGTTTTAGTCGTAAACTATGATCAGTGTATTTATCTAATCGTACTACACCTAAACTTATTAAATGTACTTGTTTTTTTTCAATACCAATTAGCCCATATCCAAGAACAATTGTTCCGGGGTCAATACCTAAAATAATTTTTTCGTAATTTTTTATCTGCGCTAAGTTGTCCAAAGTTGTTATGTTTGAAAAGTTGATTGTTTTATCAACACGTGCAAGTTACAAAACGAATTGAAAGCAGAATCAATATATCTAAAAAAAATAATTGTACTTCTTAAAGTAGTACTTGTACCGATAACTTTTGGATTTATTTTTTATAAGCTTTATTACTCCTATCACATTACCTCGTTGTGGTCATCTGTACAGTTACATTGGGATTTTACACACTTATTTTTAGCATCAGGAGTATTTCTATTGATGATACTTAATTGGTGGATTGAGTCGGCTAAGTGGCATTTATTGGTAAGTAAAAATGAACAAATAACTCTTAAAGATTCTGCTAAAGCAGTACTTTCGGGTATTGCTCTTAATATAATTACTCCAAATCAATTGGGAGATTTTATAGGAAGGGTAATACATTTAAAGCAATTGGATAAAATAAGAGGTACACTTATAACAGTAATTGGGCATACCGCACAAGTTATCATGACTGCAGCATTCGGTCTTTTAGCTGCTGTTTGGTTCTTATTAAGTCAAAATCAAATTACTATTTCACAAGCTGATTGGTTGTATGTTATTATTTGCATTGCAATTTTTGCGGCATTAATCTTATACCTAAATATAAAGTGGGTTTACAAATTACCATTGCCAATAAAGCTAAAAAAATATTTGGATGTATTCTTAATATATACCCGAAGTGAATTGGTTCAAGTGCTGTTGTTTTCATTTTTGCGATATTCAATTTTTGTATTGCAATACATATTACTCTTATATTTTTTTGGTGTAAATATTGATGCTGTAAATGCAATTGCTTGCATAATTATAGTAATGTGTGTTCAATCGTTTGTACCAAGTTTTGTTCTGGTTGATATTGGTATGCGAGGTGCAAGCGCCTTATGGTTTTTTAGTTATTTTACCAATGCTACTGCTTCAATATTATTAAGCGCATATTCACTATGGATTGTTAATTTAATGCTTCCCGGACTATTAGGTTTGTATATTATTTTACGTATTAAACAAATAAACATCAAATGATAGCCTGGGTAACAATAGTGTTTTTGATTTTTTATGTGTTGCTTATTTTAGTATATTTTTGGGGATGGACACGGATTCAATATTTTAAACAAACAGGTACTAATACAAAGCAGATATTTACAATAGTAATTCCTGCAAGAAATGAAGAGAAAAACATTATTCAATGTTTAACATCAATAGTTAATCAAACGTATTCAGCCACCTTGTTTGAAATTATTGTTGTAAATGATCACTCCACTGATAGTACGAAAAATTTAGTTGAAGGCTTTATCTCTCAAAATAATTCTCACAAAATAACATTAATAAACCTGGACAATCTTACAGAGAAAATAACATTAAAGAAAGCAGCAATAACCTATGCTATAAAGCAAGCTAATGCCAATTATATTGCATTAACTGATGCAGATTGTGTAAGAGGTGAAAATTGGTTGCAAATAATTGCAGACTTTATTTCAACAAAAGGAAGCAAGTTTATTTATGCTCCGGTTGAGTTTACAGCAAAAACATTTTTTGAAAAAATACAATCTCTTGAGTTTGCCGGATTAGTTGGAATTGGTGCATCGGCAATACAATTGAAAAATCCTAATATGTGTAGTGCAGCTAATTTAATTTTTAGTAAACAGGCATTTTTTGAGGTAGATGGTTATAAAGGTAATGATGGCATACCAAGTGGCGATGATGAATTTTTATTGCATAAATTTTTTAAAAAGTTTCCCAATCAAATTCATTTTTTAAAACATAAAGATGCTATTGTATATACATCGCCAAGTGCCTCTCTCGCACAACTTACTGAGCAACGTAAAAGGTGGGTTAGTAAAAGCACCAAATATGAAAATAGGTATATAACGGCAATTTTAATAGCGGCATATTTATTTAATTTTTCAATTTTATGGCATTTACTTTTTGAACCAATTTTTGGTTTGAAATTATTGATAATAAAATCAGCTGTTGAAGGTGTATTTCTTTATACTGTTTTAGCTTTTTTTAATAAGAAAAGTTATTTGCTACTTTTACCTATTGCTGAAATATTTCATATACTTTATGTTGTTATAATTGGTATTTGGGGTAATATTGGAACATACAATTGGAAAGATAGAAAACTAAAATAACAATGAATGAAAAGTTAAGCGATATTGAATACGAAATTTTAGATGCAATTTATTTTGTTGAACCATTTGATAAAATACTTAGCGAATGCAGTGCACCGGCAAATATTGTAGCTGATGTATTGAAACAATTAATACATAAAAAGTACGTAGTAGCTATGCGATTTGATGAAGAA
Source organism: Bacteroidia bacterium (assembly GCA_019454865.1). GTDB lineage: Bacteria > Bacteroidota > Bacteroidia > UKL13-3 > UKL13-3 > UBA6183. The sequence goes on along the minus strand of JACFNJ010000033.1, from coordinate 5,781 downwards.
GAACAAGAGTATGTGCGTAGCTTTATTTACGATACAGATAATATGCATGCCTATGCTTATTTAGCTACTAAAGAAGGACTATTAGCACACAACGGTATTTAAAATATATTATATTATGAAAGCAATAATTTTAGAAGGAATTAATAAACCATTTTCGTATGCAGATGTTGCCTTGCCAACTCTTGAAACAGGCGAAGCACTTGTGCGAATTAAAGCAGCAGCGTTTAATCATCGCGATTTGTGGATACAAAAAGGGCAATATGCAGGGTTACGTTTCCCAAGTATTCAGGGTAGTGATGGAAGTGGAATAGTTGAAAAAGTAGCTGATGAAAAAGATATAGCATGGGTAGGGAAAGAAGTAGTAATTAATCCTTCATTAAATTGGGGTAACAACCCGGATGTGCAAGCCAAAGATTATATCATATTAGGTATGGCACAAGATGGAACTTTTGCTGAATATGTTAAAATTAAAACTAATCTGTTACATCATAAACCCGGGCACTTATCACATGAACAAGCAGCTGCTTTTCCATTAGCCGGATTAACCGGATACAGGGCATTAATTACAAGGGCTAAAGCCAAATATGGCGATAATGTTCTTATTACCGGTGCAGGTGGTGGTGTAGCACTTTTTTGTGTGCAATTTGCAATAGCATTGGGATGTAATGTATATGTTACATCAGGTAGCGAAGATAAAATTGAAAAAGCTATATTATTAGGTGCAAAAGGTGGTATTAATTACAAAAAAGAAAACTGGCATAAAGAAATTCAGCAGATGAGCGGAGGCTTTGATGTTATTGTTGATAGCTCATGTGGTAATACTTTTGAAAAATTAGTTGATATATGTAAACCTGCAGGACGCATTGTTTTTTATGGTGCTACGCTTGGTGCATTTAATAGTGGCATACCGGCAAAAATATTTTGGAAACAACTTACTATTTGTGGTAGTACAATGGGTAATGAAAATGAATTTGCTGATATGGTTAGTTTTATCAATAAACATGAAATTTATCCGATAGTTGATTTTATTTATCCATTAGAGCAAGCTCAAGCAGCAATAGAAAGAATGGAACGTGGCGAACAATTTGGTAAAATTGTTTTAAAGATTTGATATAAATGTTCAAGAAGCGTAATTCAATTGTATTTTTTATTATCTATTGTTTACTTTCATGCTATACTTATGCGCAATCCATTGATAGTTTACGTGCAGTTTGGAATAACGGAACTGAATTACAAAAGTTAAAATCAAGTGTTCATTTAACAAAAGTTTTATCTATAAAAAAGTTTTCTGAAACTATTCAGATAACAGAGCAAGCGATACCAATTGCAATTAACCAAAAGGATACCTCCTCATGGGCGTCTTTATTATGTAGTAAAGGTATTGCACATTATTTTTCTGGAGAATACGATCAAGCAGCCGCTTGTTATTTTGATGCTGTTGCTTTGTTAGAAAATAATGTAAAATCTAACCAATTGGCTGAAGTATATGAGTTGATAGCAAGGCTATACCGAAAAACCAATGAATTGACTTTAGCACTTGATTATTACCAGCGTGCTATGCTGATATATAGTAAAAAGAATGATAAACGCGGGATGGCTACAATCTATAACGAATCCGGTGTTGTTTATGAGTACCAGAAAAGCTATGATATTGCTATTTATAACTATAAACAGTCATTAAGTTTAACAGAGCAATTAAATGATGAAGCTGCCTCAGCATACGCATTGTCAAATCTTGGAACAGTTTATCGTTTAATTAATCAGTTTAGTTTAGGTGAGCAATATCTAAAACACGCTTTATCTATACGGCATCAGTTGCAAGATACATTTGCAATTGCTCTTAATTTATCCGATTTGGGATTGATATATCAAGCATGGGGCAAATTCGAAAAATCTATTGAAGCATTTGATGAAAGTAATACAATTGCGCATCAACTTAACTACAAAGATTTATTATCAGCTAACTATAAAAATTTAGCATTGGTTTATGCATCTATCCAAAAATATGATAAAGCATTTCAGTACCAAAATCTACATAAAGCCATAAGTGATAGTATCTTTACCGAGCAACGAGCAGCACAAGTTGCCGAGTTACAAACTAAATACGAAACCCAAAAAAAAGATATAGCAATTGCTGAGCAGGCTAATGCACTACGAAGGAAACAATTTCAATTAGTAGGTGCACTTATTTCAATTTTAGTATTAGTAATAATTGTATTGCTTTGGTACAATCAAATAAAGTTAAAACAAAAAGCTCTTCATCAACAAAATCTTTTGGAAAAACAAGTGCTAACAAATCAGGTAATGATGGAAGCCGAAGAGAAAGAAAGAAAGCGTATAGCGCAAGAACTGCATGATGGTGTTGGGCAACAATTGAGTGCTGCGAAATTAAATCTTTCTGCATTCCAAAATAAATTACCATTTGAACAACAAGATAGTTTCACTCGAATGATTCAATTGGTAGATGATGCTGTAAAAGAAGTACGGCAAATATCACATAACATGATGCCCGGAGCCTTGCAAAAGCAGGGCTTGAAAGAAGCATTGGATGATTTTATTTTTAAACTTAGACAAGCTACAACTGTTTCAATTGAATTAGAAGTTATAGGATTTGATAAACGATTGCATGCTACAACGGAAACTGTACTATATCGTGTAGTGCAAGAAAGCGTAAATAATGCATTAAAACATGCACAAGCCAATATTATTTCAATTCAATTAGTTGGACATGATGATTATATTAATCTCATGATTCAAGATGATGGAGTAGGTTTTGATAAAAATAATTCTAAAAATGGTATAGGATTGAAAAACCTAACATCCCGTGTTGAGCTAATTGGCGGCACAATAGAGTTTGACTCAACACCGGGTAATGGTACAACAGTAGTAGTAAATGTGCCAGTTTTACTTTCTATTTAAAACAAAAAAGCTACACATTTGTGCAGCTTTTTTATTTTATATTTATTGAAGAATAAGTTAATTTTTTACTTTAATTAATTTGTGATTTATTGTCTTATCTCCAACATTAATATTCATAAAATAAAAACCATCAGTAAGGCTTTTCATTTCATTCAACTCAATGTTATTATTCCCACTTTGCACTTCAATGCTTTTTTCAAATATTAGTTGCCCATTTATGGATAAAACTTTTATTGTAGCTAATGTATTATTTGTTGCATTAATATTTAATGAAACATTTTCAATAAATGGATTTGGAACAATTGATGTTTCTATATTGAGTGCATTATTGATATAAAAGCTTACAGTGTTTGATAATGTAATCATTCCATCAATATCTACTTGCTTCAAACGATAATATATATTATCACTAACTGAAATAGCTCCATCTATATCGGAATATTTGTATGTAGTAATTTCATTTGAATTATTCTTTCCGTAAACTTTCCCTATTTCAATAAAATTCTTATTGTCTGTTGATTTTTCAATTATAAAATATGCGTTATTTTTTTCATTTGCTGTTTTCCATTGCAATTGTATATCTGAATTCAATTTAACTCCGGTAAAGCTAATTAATTTTACAGGTAATGACCCATTATTTCCACCAGCCACAAATTGGTTAACAAATTTTGTGTTTGACCCAAATAGAAACTCTGCATAATTTAATGAAGGGTTCACAGCAAAAGCGCTATCGTGCTTTATCCAATTTCCATTTTCTCCGTTACCTCTTTTAAATAGTATTACATCACTTTTAGTAACAGCAGGCAATAATGGACTGCCTCCAACAAAGCTGAATTTAGGAATAACACTATCAAAAGTAGCACTACCATAATTGTATATTAACCAATATCTATTATGAACATTACTAACACCACCCGGATTTACAGTAGGTGATGTTCCTAAAGGAAGGTTGTTGAAATAATGAACTACATAATCTTGGCTTCCTGAAAAATTGTAAAAATTCATGGTAAGATTTGTACCAGTAAATGTTACCGGCCCCGACATACTTATACTTTGTACATTAACAACAGGTGTTCCAATTGGTATAAGAGATGAAACCCAAGCAGGTGTAGCCGTATTGTTATTGTAATCCATATTATTTAAGGAAGCGCTATTACATTCTCCAGATGCATCTGTAACAATTGTGGAGCCTACTCCTTCATCCAAACGTAAATATAATATTAAATCTAAATTTGTGAGGTTAGGTAATCTTGTATGCATTCCTGCTCTAATCTGCGATTCAGTTCGGGCAGCATCCCAAATTTTTATTTCATCAATTGTACCATAAAAGTAATCGCTACTCGGTTGCTGAAACTTCCCAATTGTAATAGGGAAAGTTGACGATATCATACTTCCGCTCATAACTTTTGTTCCAGCGGTGTCTCCATTTATATATAACTTTAGGCTTGCCGTAAGTGGATCAAAAATAGCAGCTACATGTGTATTCGTTCCAGCGGTAATTGCCTGCGAGCTAACAATAGAATCAAGGTACAAACTGCTGCGCATTACAAATACTAATTTACCCGATGTGTTAATGTATAGTGAGTAGTGTCTTCCTGTACCTGTTTTTGATGTGTCTCTTGAGAAAATTGTACGATTTGAACTAAAGCTCGGGGTATTTACCCAAGCTTCAATAGTTAATTGACTACTTGAATTAAATTTGTTTGGTAAAGGGATATCCAAGTAATCATCTATTCCATCAAATTGAAGTTTATTAACAGCACTATTTCCATAATTCAATCCATTTACAATGAAAAAGGAAGTTAATGTGTCATTATTTCTGTCGCCATCAGTTGATAATTCAGGAAAAATCTTAACCGTATATGTACCGGGTGTAGTAGGGTTAAACGAATTAGTGAAAACGATATCGGAAGATGAACCGGATAGAACAGTTACTTGTTGGCTATCGATATAATTTATTGGTCCGGTAATTTGATATTTTACATAAAATGGCGAAGATTGAGAAAGTGTACCGTAATTATAAATTCTTGCTGAAGGGTAAAAAGAGTCACTGTTTTGTACTACCGCAGGGCAAGGAACAAGCTTCGTGGTTATTCCTACATCATTTGCAAGTTGAAGTCGAGGCTCAATCATGAATCGGAAAGGGTTATTTCCTGAAGCAAAATCTACCCATGAAGTTGAGCCGGTTGGTGTAGTATAATAAAATGTTTGATTACGAATCGGATTCTCATTTTGATAAGAAAATGCAGCATTAGTAGTACCTATTTGTCTTACACCTACATAAAAGCTACCTGAAATAGCAACCGGTGGATTTACAGGAATTGTATTTGTACCCGCTGAGGTGGTAAATGATGATGATGTCCATAGCATTGTACCAGGTGTTCCTCCACTTCCGGTTGTGTCCCAAATTGCAACTTGCAAATTAACACCTCCAGTATTAAAATTTACTCCAATTTGATTTACTGCATTTGCTCCAACGTATGGGAATTTTGCAACAAAATCACCTGTTACACCATTAAAGCCTACACCGCCAATTGCTGGTTTTGTTGGATCTGCATAGCTGTATGTATTATAATTTATATTTTGATTAAATAGGCGATAATTGTTTGAGTTATTGTCATCGTTAGGTACTGTTACTGAAACCGAATCTAATCCTATACTTGTTGGGTTGAAACCGGAAAAAGTTACATAATCAGAAATGCCCGGATTTAAATTGATGTATTGAACATCCACAAACGAATTAGCTCCTGTGATGGATAATGTTACCGGATAACTTGTTAATGTATCTGACCCTTTGTTTGTAATTTTTGCTCTTACAAAATGTGGCAATGCATAGGGTATTGGTAACTTACCTAAACTATA
>JACFNJ010000295.1 GCA_019454865.1 Bacteroidia bacterium | reverse complement strand
CAGTTGTCCGGCGGCAGCCATTACGGGCTAACCATTATGCGCGCCCGCGCCGAACGGGTTGGTGGCTCGCTGGAAGTTGACAGCGCGCCCGGCGGCGGCACAAAAATTATTGCCCGGTTGCCGTTGGAAAGCAGGAATCAGGAGTTAGGAATTAGGAGTTAGGAAAATGCCCCAATTCCCAATTCCTAACCCCTAACTCCTGAAAGGAGTGAATCAATGCCAAAATCACGTGTTTTACTGGCCGACGATCATGAACTGTTCCGCGAGGGGGTGGTGGGGCTGATCAACGCCCAACCCGATCTGGAGGTGGTGGGCCAGGCCGGCGACGGTTTTGAAGCGCTCACCCTGGCCCGCAGCCTGCTGCCCGATCTCATTGTGATGGACATCACCATGCCCGTGTGCGATGGGCTGGAGGCCACCCGGCTCATCCGCGCCGAAGCGGCGCTGGAGAACACCCGCATTGTGATGCTCACCGTTCACGATGAAAACGAGCGCCTGTTTGAGGCGCTCAAAGCCGGGGCCAACAGCTATATGCTCAAAAGTATGAACTCGGCGGAATTTCTGCACGGCATCCGCAGCGCGCTGGCCGGCGAGGCCGCCCTGCCGCCCAAACTGGCCGCCGGTTTAATTGACGAATACGCCCGGCTGGCCAGCCGCCCTCAACCGCCCGCCGCCGCCGACAACGATTTTGATCTGACCGCCCGCGAGCGCGAAATTTTGCAGTTCATCGCCACCGGCGCATCCAACAAAGAAATCTCCGCCGAACTTTCGCTCAGCCTGCACACTGTAAAAAGCCACGTCCGCAACATCCTCAACAAACTGCACGTGGCCAATCGCCGCCAGGCCGCCCGGCTGGCCGCCAAACAGGGGCTGGTTGACGACGAATAAAAAGCCGTGCTTTTTGATCTGCAAGCTTTGCTTGCAGACCCCATAAAAAGGATTAATCCTTTTTCACCGGAGCGACCGCAAAGTCGCTCTTTTTTCATCCCATCGAGCCATCCCCGGCGGATTCAAAATCCCCCCGTTTTACGATACTCTGTGAATAGAGGAACAGAGTATGAACTCACGCCGCGTGCTGGTAATTGGAAACTCATTATTTGCCGAAACGCTGAGCGACCTGCTGGCCGGCGTGCCGGGAATATCGGTGGTTGGCGAGGCCGACAACACCGAAACCGCCCTGTCGCTGCTCAGATCAGTTTGCCCCGACGTGATCATTGTTGCCGACAGCGTGACGGCTGAAAACAGCAGCGATCTGGTGGGACTGGTGGTTACTCATCCTCAACTGCCGCTCATCCGCGCCGACCTGAACACCAACACTGTGCAGGTGATCACCAGTCGCTGCGTCAGCGCCCGCCGCGAAGACCTGCTGGCCGTGCTGGACCAACTGCCGCAACGGTGCGAATGAGCGAATTGCAAATTGCGAGTAGCGCGTGGCGCGTGGCGGGTGGCGAGTCATTGACTACGCAACCCGCAACCCGAATTACGAATTACGAATTACGCAACACGTTTTACAAAGGAGCAACCGCCCATGAAAAGATTACTCCCCCTAATATTCATCGCCCTATTCCTGTTACCCCCCGCCGCCTTTGCTCAAACGCCGGCAGACGGCGCGGCCATTTTTCAGGAAAAATGTACCGGCTGCCACACAATTGGCGGCGGCAACCTGGCCGGGCCGGATCTGCAGGGCGTCACCACCCTGCGCGATGCCGACTGGCTGACCCGCTGGATTTCGCAGCCGGACAAAATGCTGGCTAACGGCGACCCTGTCGCCACGCAACTGC
>JACFNJ010000032.1:13501-16621 GCA_019454865.1 Bacteroidia bacterium | reverse complement strand
TGCACCACCATCACCCATACATCCTAAGTTTTTAGAAGGAAAAAATGAAGTGCAACCTATATGCCCAATTGTCCCGGCACGCTTTATTGTACCATCAGAAAAAGTATATTTGGCTCCTATTGCCTGCGCTGTGTCTTCTATTACAAATAAGTTGTGTTCAGCAGCAATTTGCATAATTGTATCCATGTTGGCACATTGGCCAAACAAATGCACAGGAACGATAGCTTTTGTAGCCGGTGTAATTGCATTTTTAATTTTAGATACATCAATCAAAAAATCGTCTTCATTTACATCCACCAAAATTGGAACTAATCCAAGCAATTTAATAACTTCAGCGGTAGCAACGTAAGTAAATGCGGGAAGAATAATCTCATCTCCCGGTTTTAAGTTCAATGCCATCATAGCTATTTGCAACGCATCAGTGCCGTTGGCACATGGAATTACGTATTGTACATCTAAGTATTTTGAAAGGTTTTGTGCAAAAGTTGCTACTTCGGGGCCGTTAATGTATTTGCCTGATTGCATTACATTGGCAACAGCTTGGTTTAATTCATCTTGAATTTTACTGTGCTGTTGCTGTAAATCAACCATCTGAATTGTTCTCATGAAGTGTATTATGTTTAGGTTAATCGGCAAATATAATTAATGCATAAACCAATCAAAGAAATAATTATTTTTGGCACATCATTATGTTACGACAACTCATTCTTATTTTTTGTGGTTTAATACTTTCTGTTACAGCATCTGCTCAAAAAAAGTTTTTAGTAGGGCAAGCCGATAAGATACTTACAATACAAGCTAACTACCAATATATATTACCTGCGGGTGATTTTGCCGAGCGTTTCCATTCCATTAATGCATTGGGAGCAGCAGTGGGAGTGAAGGGTACAAAGAATTTGTTTTATAGTGTTGAAGGCAGTTATCATTTTAGTAACGATATACAACCAACAAACATGCTAAATAATTTGGCTACAAGCGGAGGGTTTATAATAGCAAGTTCAGGGTATCCTACACAACTAAACATTGGTATGCGTGGTTTTGCCATAGCTGCTAAGGCAGGATATATTTTACCATTGAGTACAGTTAATATTAATTCGGGTATAAAGTTTTCATTAGGTGGTGCATTGGTTATGCATAAATACAATATCAATGTTTCGGAAGGATATGTGCCTTCTTTATCGGATGAAAAACAAAAAGGATATGACCGATACAGTAGTGGTTTTGCCTGGAATGAGTTTATAGGATACCAACACATAAGCCGTAACCGGTACATTAATTTTTATGCCGGTGTTGAACTTATGCAAGCCGTAACATACAATCGCAGAAAGTTTAATTACGATACCATGCAATCGGACACCAAAGCACATTATGATTTTTATTACGGGTTGAAATTTGGCTGGATAATTCCGGTGTATTTACGTACCAAAAACAGTGAGGATGAATTTATATTTAGATAATGATTTACACTACTTTTATCCAATTGTATGCTCTTGCAATTCGCATTGCTTCGTATTTCAATAAAAAGGCAGCATTGCTTTACGAAGGACGTAAGCAAACACGTACAGTTCTTTTAAATTTTAAGCGAGATACAAACAGAAAATTAGTGTGGTTTCATTGCGCATCATTGGGTGAATTTGAACAAGCACGTCCCATAATTGAAGCCATTAAGAAAAAAGAAAACCCACAAATAGCAATTAGTTTTTTTTCGCCATCGGGTTATCAAATTCGTAAAAATTACGAATTGGCTGATGTGGTTTTTTACTTGCCTTCAGACACGGTTGCAAATGCGCAATTCATGCTACAACAGCTACAACCCTCACTTGTTTTTGTTGTTAAGTATGAAATTTGGTTGAATTGGATAAATACAATCTTTAAAAAATCAGTTCCATTGTATTTAATTTCCGCTACGTTTCATCCCGGTCAAATTTATTTTAAATGGTATGGTTGGTTATTTAAAAGTGCACTTAAAAAGTTCAATTTAATTTTTGTACAAAACCAAAAATCATTACACCTTTTGGAAAAGCACGGGTTGAAAAATGTACTATTTAGCAACGATACACGATTTGACAGAGTGTATGAAACCAGTATAAATACATTAAAATTAGATTTGCTAAGTGCATTTAAAAACGAACAAACAATATTGATACTTGGTAGCAGCTATGCTGATGAAGAACGGTTAGCAGCAAAGTATTTAGAATACTCAAAGGATAATATAAAAATAATTATTGCACCGCATCAAATAGACGAAAGCCGATTACAAAATATTGAAGGATTATTTAAAAAGTATAGCGTATTACGTTATTCACAAACTACTTTATTTAATGCACACAAAGCTAAGATTTTACTTATGGATAATGTAGGGTATTTAGCTAAAGCATATCAATATGCTGATGTAGCAATAGTAGGTGGAGGGTTTGGTAATAATGGTATTCATAATGTATTAGAAGCTGTAGCATTTGGAATGCCTGTTTTTATTGGGCCAAAAAATCATGATAAGTTTCCAGAGGTAGGCTTGTTACAACAACAAAATATTTTACGGGTTATTTCAAATGAAGATGACTTCATGGTTGAATTGCTTGCAATATCAACAAATATATCGCACCGGGTAAAGGTTAAAGAATTGTGTAAGGAGTTTATATTAAATAATATTGGAGCAACACAAATAGTATTACAACATGTAAAGTTGTAGTTGTACGATTTATATTCCGAAAAAAAATTTATTTCCCGAATAATCCCCCCAAGCCGGGAATCATATTGCCCATTAGGCTTTTCATTTCCTGTGCTGATATGATGTCAGCTTTTTGCATTGCATCTTCCATTGCTACACATAAGTAATCTTCAATTTCTTCTTTACGCTCAGGCAGTAATAGTGCTGCATCAATATGTATGTCTTTTATTTTTTTATTACCATCCATCGTAATGGTAACATCGCCTGAGGCTGCTTGCCCCTGTACGGTTACACCACTTAGTCTTTCCTTTATTTCTTCAGCTTTTTTTTGTGCTTCTGCTAATTTTCCAAACATAATAGTTGCTTTTAAATTGAATGCAACATTACAAATTATACCTAACTTTTTAGTTTAATTATTTTGAAATTAATTGTTACCAAATCAACCAACATAT
>JACFNJ010000032.1:0-13491 GCA_019454865.1 Bacteroidia bacterium | reverse complement strand
AAGTGATGAAAAAGATTAAATTCGCCCAACTTTAAATAATAATTTTAAAACATTTATATGCAAGTAGCAAGTAACCAAAATGACGAGTTTGTTTACCGTCATATTCCTCCAATGGTAAGTGATACGGATGCCATGTTAAGCACTATCGGGGTATCCACTCTTGATCAATTAATAGATGAAACAATTCCTTCTCATATTCGATTAAAGCAGCGTATGAATTTGCCTGCACCGCTTGGCGAAATGGAATTGTTGGAAATGCTTAAAAAAATTTCAGAGAAAAACAGTATATATAAAAATTTCCTTGGAATGGGATATTATGGTACACATATACCAAATGTAGTATTGCGAAATATATTTGAAAATCCGGGATGGTACACAGCATATACTCCTTATCAGGCAGAGATTGCGCAAGGTCGTTTGGAGGCATTGTTAAATTATCAAACCATGATAATGGAGCTTACCGGAATGGAGATAGCAAATGCAAGTTTGTTGGATGAAGGTACTGCTGCTGCTGAAGCAATGCACATGTTTCATGCCGAAACAAAAAACGAAAAAGCAATAAAATTCTTTGTTTCTGAATTATGCTTTCCGCAAACTATTGATGTGTTGCGTACTCGTACCGAACCTATCGGTGTAGAATTGGTTATTGGCAATCACGAAACAATTCAGTTAGACGATACCTATTTTGGAGCATTGTTGCAATACCCTGCCGGAAATGGTGCAGTATTGGATTATTCAGCTTTTATGGCTAAAACACTTGAAGCAGGAGTAAAAGTAGCAGTTGCAGCGGATTTGCTTTCATTAACATTGCTTACACCTCCGGGTGAGTGGGGGGCAGATGTTGTTGTTGGTTCTGCTCAGCGTTTTGGTGTTCCGATGGGATACGGTGGACCACATGCCGGATTCTTTGCTACTAAAGATGCGTTTAAGCGATTAATGCCAGGGCGTTTAATTGGCGTATCGATAGATGCACAAGGAAATACCGCATTGCGTATGGCATTGCAAACACGTGAGCAACACATAAAACGAGAAAAAGCAACATCCAATATTTGTACAGCCCAAGTATTGTTGTCTATTATGGCAAGTATGTATGCTGTTTATCATGGGCCAAAAGGTTTAAAAGCAATTGCATCGCGTGTGCACGGTTTAGCTTCACAATTAAGTTCGGTATTAAATGAAGTTGGTTTTAAGCAAAAAAACAAATACTTCTTTGACACATTATTAGTAGAAGTACCATCAGCGGATAAGGCTGTTGCCGATTGTTTAGCTAAAGAAATTAATGTACGTAAGTTTGATGAAACACATATTGGAATAGCAATTGATGAAACACATACAATTGAAGATATAAATGCATTAGTTACAGCTTTAACAGGTAAAGCTTCGCACCTTAAAACAAACAATGCAGTACAAGGAAATATTCCTGCTAATTTTACCAGAGTAAGCGAGTTTCTTACACATCCGGTATTTAATTCACACCATAGCGAGCATGAAATGCTACGTTACATTAAATTATTGGAGTCAAAAGATTTGTCATTATGCCACAGCATGATTCCTTTGGGCTCATGTACTATGAAATTAAATGCTACAGCAGAGATGATTCCGGTAACAATGCCGGGATTTGGCTCGTTACATCCATTTATACCGCGTAATCAGGCAGAGGGTTACACCCAAATATTTACCGAATTTTCAGAGTATTTGAAACAAATTACCGGATTTGCCGGAATTAGTTTGCAACCAAACTCCGGTGCTGCTGGCGAATATGCAGGATTGATGGTAATTCGAAATTATTTTAAATCCATTAATCAATCACACCGAAACATTGCCTTAATTCCTTCTTCTGCACACGGTACTAACCCTGCAAGTGCTGTAATGGCAGGAATGAAAGTAGTAGTTACAAAAACCTTAGAAAACGGCTATGTTGATATTGATGATTTAAAAGCAAAGGCAGAAGAGCATAAAGACAACTTAGCGTGTTTAATGATTACCTACCCAAGTACGTATGGAATTTTTGAAGAGCGTATTACCGAAATTTGCGAAATTATACACAATAACGGTGGTCAGGTATATATGGATGGAGCAAATATGAATGCGCAAGTAGGGCTTACAAGTCCTGCTAATATTGGTGCTGATGTTTGCCATTTAAACTTGCATAAAACATTCTGTATTCCGCACGGAGGAGGCGGGCCTGGAATGGGACCAATTGGTGTAGCCGCTCACTTAGTTCCGTTTTTACCGGGGCATGCAGTTGTAAATATGCTTGGTGGCGATAAAAGCATGACAGCAGTAAGTGCAGCACCTTGGGGCAGTGCATCCATTTTATTAATTTCTTATGCTTATATCCGTATGATGGGAACTGAAGGATTAGAAAATGCTACAAAATATGCAATACTTAATGCTAATTACATCAAAGCACGTTTAGAAAAACATTACCAAATATTATATACCGGTACCAAAGGACGTTGTGCACACGAAATGATTTTAGATACTCGTGTATTTAAAGCAGCAAGTGGGGTAGAGGCTGAAGATATTGCAAAACGCTTGATGGATTATGGCTTCCATGCTCCTACAATGAGTTTCCCTGTTGCAGGTACTATAATGGTGGAGCCAACCGAAAGCGAGCCAAAAGCAGAATTAGACCGTTTTTGTGATGCAATGATTAGTATTAAAAATGAAGTGGAAGCTATAATTGATGGTCGCTCAGATAAATTAGATAATCCATTGAAAAATGCTCCACACACTGCTCATGTTGTTACAGCTGATGAGTGGAACCATAAATACAGCAGACAACAAGCGGCTTTCCCATTGCCTTATGTTAAAGCTGCTAAGTTTTGGCCAAGTGTAGGACGAGTAAATAATACACATGGTGATAGAAACTTAGTTTGTGCTTGTATTCCTGTTGAAGCGTATGCTGAAGCAGCTAATTAGAAGCAGTTTTTATATAAATTAAAAAGAGGCTGACCTTATATAAGGCAGCCTCTTTTTTGTTTCAATTATTAGTACAATTATTCTTTAGTAATCTTACGAACAAGTTTGGTTTTATTGCTGCTTACCTCTATAAAATAAATTCCTTTATTTAACTCAGCAATATTTAACAATATCGTATTGTTTCCTTTGTTTAAAGTAACAGCTTTGTGTATTACATTTTGCCCAATAAGATTAACAATTTTTATTTCACCTTTTTGGTATTCTTTCGAATCAATTTCAAGTGTTAATTCATTAATAGCAGGGTTTGGATATAGCTTGAAATTACTGTTTTCTATTTCATTTAATCCAACGGATAGTGCATATACACGTATTGATTTTGCATCGCTTATGCAACCTGTACTGTTTTTTGATTGAACATTTATAAAGCCGCTATCATTTGTGTTAAATCTGGCTTGTATAGTATTTGTTCCATTCCCTCCAAGTATTGTTCCGTTTGATGAAATAACCCAGGTAAAGGAGTGTCCGCTTAAGGCCGGAACAGAATAGGTATTACTTACACCTACGTTTGGATTAGTTTCTCCGGTAATATTACCTACAGTTGGTTTGGTAAGTTTAGTAAATGTTCTTTTTACAGATTCATTGGAAACACATCCGGTAAGTGTATATTTTACCGAATAAGCACCGCTATCGGTTACGTTTAATGTTTTGCCGGTTGCTCCATTAATCTCAACATCATTTTTTAACCATTGATTTCCGCTGTTTGCACTTGAAGTTAATACAATCGTATTGCCATCGCAAAACTGTGTTCCGGTTATGCTGGATGAAATAGTAGGAGCAGCAGGCTTTTGCGGAGCATTAATTGTTATTTGTGAGAAGGCTTCGCAAGTACCATTAGTTAAAGCTACTTTATATACAGCATCTTTCTTAGCATAGATGCTTTGCACATTTTGTGCAATTAATGTATCATTAGCATACCAGTTAATACTTCCTGTACTATCAGTGCTTAGCATTACACTATCACCATAGCAAAATTGTGTTGCTCCATTGGCTTTTATATTAGGAGTATTTGGTTTATTAATGATGGTAATATAATTGGTTGCAATTATGCTATCACTTCCTCCGGTGTTGCTTACTTTTAGTTGAACAGTATATAATCCGGTATTACTAAATGTAAATGTTGCATTTTTTGAATTAGAGGTAACAGGAGAAGCTCCACTAATTGTCCATGTCCAAGACGAAGGCATGTTTGATGAATTATCGGTAAATGTTACTGGAGTATTAACACACGCCATTGTTGGTCCGGTAAATGAGGCAACGGGCTTCTTTAATGTACCATTTATGGATATATTGTCAATGTATAGGTTATTACCGTAATTATTGTAACTTTCAAATTTAAACATTACGCTACTCATATTACTAAGGCTGCTAAGTGAAATTGTTTTACATCCCGAGCCTGTTCCTCCTCCACACCAGTCGCTTGTTGCTGCCGGTGAAAATGTTGTTTGACTTCCTAAGGTGTAACTTCCGGTTTGATAGGTAGCAAAAGTTCCGGTGCCGTTTTCGCCATAGGCTGCTAATCTCATCCAGGTTACACCGCAATCGGTACTTGCATATACTATTAAACTATCGGTTTTGTTTTGTCCGCCATAGCGTGTGTATGCATGTTTAAAGCTTAATTCAGGATTGTTGTGGGTAGTTAAATTAATAGGTGGACTCATCAGTCCATCTCGTTGCCCTGTAGTGCTATAAGCAAATAAATTAATTCCTGCAGATGTTTCTCCGGGTGTTGTCCCGCTTGTGGTGTATAATGCCCAGGTAGTACCATTATCTGGATTTGCAGTTTTCCATGATGTAGCAGTGGATGAACCGGATTCAAATGTTTCGGTAAATGGTAAAGCCATACCCCCAACTGTTATTAAGTTTGATTTATAAATGGAATCACTGCCAAGTCCTCCCGTTACTTTTAAAGCAACAGCATAGTTTCCGGCAGTAGGGTATGTTACAGTTGGGCTTATAGCGGTTGATGTTGATGGGTTTCCACCGGGGAAATACCATATTCTGCTTGTTGCTCCACCGGTTGATGCATCGGTAAATGTAACAGTTTTTCCGGTACATATTGTTGATTCCGATGCTGTAAATTGTGCTGATATTTTTTCGGTACCATTACTTATAAACAAACTATATGGTTGTGTTGATGAGTATAGTGTTCCTTTGTTAGAGATAGTTAAAGTATATACACCTGCTGTTGGGCTTTGTAAATATATTTGTTCTACATTATCTCTTGTATTATCTCCTGTAGTAGCAGCGCTACTTGGGCTTGCGGGGTTTAATACATACGGCATATAAATTGAATTATCGCTCATGCGTTTCAATCGTATATCCAAATCATTTACCAACATTACTTTCGTGTTGTTTAATTTATCTGAAGTAACCGGAGTGCCCGATTTATCAGTCCAGCAAATAGTAATTTTTATCGGTTTCCCTGCTTCTGCATTAAATTGAATGGTTTGTGTTTGAGCATTTGTTAAAATACGTTCTTCAAATTTATTGTTGTTGGAGTCGTTTATAAAGTTTACACACGATGCTGTATTTAGCAATCCCCAACCGAATTTATAATCCGGTCCTGTTGTTCCTGCTTCATCTGCGGTATGTATTGCCAAACCTTTTAAGGATGCTGAGCGCATGTATTTGCCATAAATAGCATTATAATGTTGTTGTACTAATAATAATGAACCACTTGCTGCCGGTGTTGCCATGGATGTACCATTCATGGATGCATACTTGTCATTTCCGGTACTTATGGATGAATACAATCCTACTCCCGGGCTTACAACATCCGGTTTAATTCTTCCATCATCGGTAGGTCCCCAACCACTAAAACTACTCATTACCACATCACTTACTTTTGTCCATCCGTTTCCAGTATTCCCTCCAATTTTAGATACTGCTCCTACAGTTAAAATATTTTTTGCAGTTGCATAGGAAGCTATACAATCGTATCCACTTGTTCCTCCATCTTTTTCTGGCGGTGTGCCTGTACCTAATGTACCATTTGAATAATACCAAGTAGAGCCTGTTAAATTATCTCCGCGGTCATTTCCTGCTGCCTTACAAATTAAATAATACGGATAGTTGGATGCTATATCATCCCATGCTTTAGCACTATTGTCATAAATTCCAAATTTATAGTCGATGGTTGTGCTTATACTTGGGTCGCCATACCACTCCCAACGATTACTCTGGCTTGTATTTTGATACCACCCACTTATTGTCCCATACGAGTGATTAGAAATTAACATCCCTGAAGCAGCTGCGTTTGCCATTTCTTGTTCATCGTTATTCCAATCATACGATTTTAAAGTTGCCATGTATGCCATTCCCTTAGCATTGGCTGAAACACCACTTGCAATCATTGTTCCGGCTACGTGTGTTGCATGGTCGCTTAATGTTGTGCCTCCATCGCTTACTGTTACTCTTCCGCCAAACTCTTGGTGTGTATTAAGCACTTTACCTCCATCCCATACTCCTAATCGGTTTGGCATATTTGCCCCTGTTAGACTTACATTTACCGGACCACCCGGCCAAACCTTATTTGTTGATAAGGTTCTTCCGGCTCCAATATTGTATGTGGTATTATAAACTATATGCCCTGTAGTGGTTACATACATGGCTTGTTTTATTCTTCCATCGGGTGCTATTGTTACTTCCTGCAAGTTACGCTCTGCAAGCACGCGTTTTAATTCTATTTGTCTATTTTGGTAATCCTCGCTTAATTGCTCTATTAATGATTTTTCTTTCGGTTTTGTTATTGCATTTTGTTGTGCATACGTGTTGGATAATACACCTATTAAAAGAAAACTAAGTAGTTGTTTTTTCATCTGACAATTCTAATGTTTTATTGTTAATTTCAATGTGTTGTAATGTGTTTTTTTTCAGGAAGCTTGCTGCTGATTGTTGCATTAATTTTGTACCAGGTTTTATTAAAATACACCTTGCCTTGTGCTGTTAGCTGTATATCTTCTCCTTCTTCCATTTTTTTACAATTAATTTCAAACAAAGCCTTTTGTGCAGGTTTAGTTTTGTATATTTTGTCATTAATAATATAATCTAAGTTTATTTTATTTGTCCTTACTACGGTATCTGTAAGTAAAGATTGTGGTATGTTATTAATTTGTAACATTCTTCCATTAGCAGCTGTAAGTGCAATATTTACTGTGCCGTTTACCCATTCTATATAGTTTTTTGCTATTAAAAATTTTACTCTTTGGTGTTTATAATTAGTTATTTCTACTTTGTTCAATTGAGCTTTTACATCATTTGAAATACAAAGTATTATATTAATAATAGAAATTAGCTTTAGTAGTTTGCTCATTAATTTCAAATATATGTTTTTTAATCGCTTTTGGATTACAGTTTATTAAATTATTAATAAATTGGTTTTGGAATCATTGCAACTCCATAAATTAAAAATCATTTAATTTATCAGTTAAATTCATTTAAATTTAATGTTAAAATATAGAATACACTATGTTTATATCTATTTTTATAAGCCGTATATCCTTTTAAAACATCGTTTATACTGAAATTCAGCAGATGATTTAAAATTTTTAAAAAAACATTAAAAAACATAAAAATGTCGCAATAAGTTTTTATGTTTGAGTTTCAAAAAAATCAATTTTTAAACTTTAACAACTCAATTATTATGAGAAAAAACTTACTCTTTTACCTCATTAACTCAAAGTCGGCAAAGGTATTGCTGGCTTTGTTATTTGGCTTAAATGTCGCAATGGCGCAGGTTAATTTGGCACCATCAGCAACTGCAACAGCCAGTACATGTAATTCAGGAGCATGTTCTGCTTTTAACGATTTGGTTTTCGGTACATGCGGTACACAGCAAGTATGGCTTACATCAAATGCAACCAATCCCGGATCAAGTGTGTATATCCAATTTGATTGGTCAACACCACAGGCAATTAAAGGTATGACAATACATGCCGGACAATCCGGAACTCGCTATTTAGGAGGCGGAACGATACAACGCTGGAATGGTAGTTCGTGGGTAACAGTAATGGCATTTACCCAAAACAATACCTCGTTATGTAATTACGACATCAATTTTCCATCAACAGTAAGCGCATCAAAATTACGAATAATAGATATTGTAGTAATAGGTTCGCAATCAAGTAACGTAAATTTCCGTGAGATAGAGATATGGCAAGGAGCAACAGCAAATGATGATGTTGGTGTATCATCCATTGACTCACCGGGTGTATTTTGTGCTAATCAACAAAACATTTATGCCACGATAACCAATTTTGGAACCAATCAAGTATCCAGCTTTAATGTGAATTGGAGTATTAATGGTATAGTTCAAACCCCAATTTTTTATAATCTTACTACATTAGACACAGCAGGCGGTATAGGCGCAAACAGTGTGAAATTACAATTGGGCAGTTACTATTTTCCAACCGGAGTGAGTACTACTATAAAAGCATGGACAAGTAGTCCAAACAGTCAAACCGATACAATACGAACTAACGATACCAGCACGGTAGTAAAAATGCCTGCAATGGCAAGTGGTACTTATACCATAGGCGGAGTATCTCCAAATTTTTCAACGATAGATTCAGCAATAATGGCAATGGAATTAGCGGGTATATGCGGACCGGTATATTTTAATATAGCCCCCGGCACATACCCACGAACCACAGCAATTAAGATGGGTGATATACTTGGTGCAAGTAATATAAATACCATTACTTTTGATGGAGGAAACAAGTTGAACACTCGTTTTGAAGGAAACTTTACAAATTCAGCAGTAATAGTATTGGATAAAAGTAAATTCGTAACATTAAAAAATATAACTTTTCAAAATACTGCAATAAGCGGTACTCCGGTAGCAATAGGTATAGTAGGTACAACTAAAAAAGTAACAGTTTCTAATTGTATAGCTCGTCTTCCTGTTAATAGCGGTACAATAAATACAGGATATTGTGTAACGATAACTAATACTGCTAATGGGGCTGGTATTTCAGCAACCCCAAATGACAGTATAACGATAGACAGTTGCCGTACAGTTGGTGGCGGTTATGGCATAGCTTCTTATGGAGGGCAACAGGCAACTACCAATAGAGGATTAACATTAACTAATAACATAGTAGATAGTTGTAACTATATGGGCATGTATTTGTATTATCACTACAACCCAATTGTATTAAAGCACAATACGGTAAACATGCAAGGCTGGAATTATGGCTATTATGGAATCTATTTTTATTACAACCAATCCTCCAATACAAGTATCTCGCACGAGATAATAGGCAACCGCATTAATAATTTTGGGTATTATGGTATATATTTATATTATCCGTTACAATCGGTATCAGCCGCACCATTAAAGTTTTATAACAATGTAATCAGCAGCTATACCGGAGGCTCGTATTCGGGATATTATGGGGTTTACCTTTATTTACCAACCGGTGCATATCCGGTAAATGTTTACCACAATACTATTTTAATGAATGGTGTTCAGACCTCTAATACTGCTACCTGTTTCCGTAGTCAGGGTTCAACAGTAATCAAAATCAAGAACAATGTATTTGCAGTATATAGCGGAGGCTATACACCATTGTATTTAGCAACCAACCCAACAGGAAATGTAGTAAATTACAACAACTATTACAATGCAACCAATCCGGTATCAGGATATTTATTGTATAGAGGCTCTTACAGAACACCAGCCACATATTTGGGGGCAACATCCGGGGGCGATTCATCGGTAAATGTAGAGCCATCGTTTGTAAACAGAGCAGCCACACCGTATGCAAATTTAGCAATGGCAAATGGCTGTGATGGTCAGGGTGTAAATTTATCAGCAGATGTACCAACAGATATAACAGGAGTAACACGTTCGTTGACTACTCCAACTTTAGGCGCGTATGAGTTTAATGGAAATATATCGAATAATTTATCGGTACGCAGTATAATAACACCGGTTGCACCAATTACGCAAGGATATGCAGACTTAAAGTTTTTGGTACAAAATATAGGTAACAATACGATAAGTTCCTACACAGCAGCATACCAAAACAATTTAAATACTCCTGTAACCATATCACAAAGCAATACCTTGGCACCATGTGCGTTTGATACAGCATCCTTTACCGGAATGAATCAGATAAATTTAGGAGCAGTTAATTTAATTACTTGCTATACTTATGGACCAAACAGCAGCACAGATAGTGATCCTACCAACGACACATTACGTGATGCGTTTTATTCTCCATTAAGCGGAACCTATACGGTAGGCGGTACTAATCCTGATTTTGCAACACCTGCGGCAGCAGCGGCAGCTTTAGAAAACGGATTAGCAGGGCCGGTAGTATTTGATATACGTCCGGGCACATATACCCAACAAGTATATATTAAAGCACCGATACCGGGAGTAAGTGATTCCAACACAATTACCTTTAAAGGACAGAATAAAGCAACAACGATAATAAGTGGTGGTACTTCAAGTGCAATGTTTTTAATAGATAAAATAAGCTATGTAACGGTACGCGATTTAACCATACAAAACAGTATGTTATCTGCAGGATTATCCGTAGTAGGAACCAATACCGATAAAAGTGGTACAGGATGTAAGGTAATCAATTGTGATGTAAGCTTACCGGTAATACCAAGCGGAACTGCTTCAAATGGTTATGTAATAAACTTTACAGCAACAGCCGGTGGAACGGGTATTAGTGCAATGCGAGCCGATTCAATATTGGTAGATAGCTGCACATTAACCGGAGGAGGTTATGGATTGGTAGCGTATGGAGCATCTAATGTAAACTACAATCGTAATTTAATATTCCGTAACAATACGATACAGCATGTAAACTATCAGGGTGCTTATGTAGCTTACAATTACAATGCGATAGTGTTTGATAATAACCGGATACAAGTGCAAGGATTTAATTACGGATATTATGGATTGTATTTTTATTACAACCAAAATTCCGACACAAGCAATGGGCATGTTATAACACGTAATCGCATCGAAGGCTTTGGCGGCTATGGGGCATACATGTATTATACAATGGGTTCAGCGTTGGCAAAACCTACCTTGTTTGCTAATAATATTGTATTGGGTAATAGTCCAAGCTCAAGTTATCCGGGTGTTTATGGGGTGTATTTGTATAATGCTTCCCCTTATCCATCTGATGTATTACACAACACCATAGAGATGAGCGGAGCAGGTACAGCAACAAGTTATACATGTTTTTATAATAATGGATCAACAGGAACCGTAATTAAAAATAATATTTTCTCGGTATTGAATGGTGCATATACACCTGCATACATGGGAACATCGCCAAGTGGAAATAATTTGAATTATAACATGTATTATAATGGTGTGAATCCAACATCCGGCAATTTAGTATATAGAAATAGTGTTTATTATACACCAAGCAATTACTTAAGTGCCACAGCCGGAGGCGACTCTTCATATAACATGATGCCACCACTGGATAGCAACTATAACTTAACCAACGGATGCCAAAAAGGAGTAACTACAAATGGATTGGTAAATTATGATATAGTAGGTAATCCACGTTTATTGGCAGAGCCTAATATAGGTGCGTATGAGTATCAAGGAACCACCTTAGATTTGTTAGCAGAAACCATGCTATCACCAACCACCCCTATAGTTTTGGGCGCACAAGATTTGTCATTAATAGTACGCAATAATGGAACCAATACGGTATATAGTTTTAATGTAGCATATACATTAAATAACGGTACACCTGTAGTATTGCCATGGAGTGGTACATTACCAGCTTGTGAAACGGATACCATAGTATTTACGGGATTAAACCAAATAACTTTGGTAAATGGAGCAAACAACATTAAGGTATATACCTATTCACCAAACAGCAGTGCGGATTTAAATCCTGCAAACGATACCATAGTAGAGAGTTTCTTCCCACCGCTGAATGGAACTTATGTAATCGGAACAGCACCATCGGATTTTACAAGTTTTGGAGCAGCAGCAGCAGCATTACAAAACAGAGGAGTAGGCGGACCGGTAGTATTTAATGTAAAAACCGGGGTTTATAACGAGCAAGTTTCGTTAAATAATGCAATAGGCGCAAGAGCAACCAATACGGTAACATTCAAATCAATGGCAAACCATGTAGATTCGGTAATATTGCATAACAACGGAGGTTACGTAGTACGCTTTAATGGAGCAGACCACCACATTTTAGATAAGATAGGCATTTATCAAACTCATTTATCTACCCAAGGAACAGCAATATTTGTAAGCAGCATGAGTGATTACGACACTGTACGTAATTGTAAAATAAATGCAGGAGTATATAATGTAGGAGGTGTAACAGCAGTACACTACTTGGTACAAGCAAATCCATATACAGGCACCGGATTGGCATTTATCAATAATAAATTTAATGGCGGATATTATGGACCATATATTTTTGGTCCATCCAGAACAACGCCACAACGTTTTACCTATATAGATGGTAACACATTTGATAGTATTTATTATTACTTCATGTATTTTTATTACAGTGTAGGCGGTAAGATAGTAAACAATACTTATCGTCCACATGTAGGCGGCTCAGGTACATCCTATTTGTATATGTATTATGCTGATTCCGGCTTCCAATATGTAAATAACTATTGGAATGGAAACAACTCCAATAATGTATATCACTATTTGTATTACAGCAGCAGCAAACCAACCGAGCGTTCGCTAATAGCCAACAATCGCATTCATCGTACACCATTAGGTTACTTCTATGTAGGGCAAACCGGAACGGAGTATCAAGATGTTGTACACAACACCTTCTATATGGGTACTGGTTATTTCTATGTAGGAACAAATGTTACCGGAAACTTTACAATAAAGAATAACGTATTTAGCGGAACCGGTACGTATGCATATTATTGCAGTGCTGCGCCAAATCCATCACTAATGCAATCGGATTATAACTTGGTACACACTACTGGTTCATTAACGCCATACTATGCATCTGGAGCAAAGAACTTAGCACAGTTTAGAAGTGCATATACAGGCTTAGAAGCGAACTCATTGAGTTATCGTGCCTCATTTACATCCACCACAAATCCGGAGCCATTGGCAACAGACTCTGCAGTATGGGCAATAAACGGACGAGGAACACATTTGAGCTTAGTACCAACGGATGCCAACAATGTAACCCGACCAGCCACACCAGCACAAGGAGTACCGGATTTAGGAGCATTTGAAGTAACCCCTACATCCATACCACCATTAGCGGTAGCAATACCGGATACAGCATCACAAGGCGGTACACAAGTGTTTACCTTTGGTGGTGATACTGTAGCAACAATAATTTACGATTTGTATCAAGCAGTACCAACAGCAGTAGGCGTGCGTCAGTACACCGGGGTTCGTCATCCACAGGTAAGTCCGACACAAAACTATACCAATGTGTATAATCAAGTAACTGCAACCGGCTTGGGCTACTATTTATTTACCTACAACATGTTCTTTAAAGATCCACAAATAGGAACCAA
>JACFNJ010000294.1 GCA_019454865.1 Bacteroidia bacterium | reverse complement strand
TGCAACAGTTGCATATTCCATCGCTTATCTGCATTTGTTAAGCATTGTGCTAAAATTCCGCTTTCATTAATTATTTTTTCAATAATCTGTTGTACCGTACAGTTTATACCGGATTGAATCCAACCTTCCAACACTTTAGATGCGTACATTAATTCTTTGCCTTGTTGCGAATTTTGTGTGAACAAATCAGAAGGTCTTTTACTCCAAGCATTTTTTATTTCTTCGCGCCACGAGGTTTTTCTTTCATTGAAATTTTTGTTTGAAACATTTACTGAGATTTTAGCTATTTCAATTGGTGGAATATTGAAAAAATCATAATGTAATATTTCGTATATAAACACTTCGCCTGTATGTGCTTTATGCATTTCTGCTGATACATATCGCATAATTTGCACTATCTTTTTAATTAGCGGTTCGTGCAAAATATCTATCTTCTTTTTGGTGTTTACTGCTATGTTTTTTACTTGAAGGTATTTAATAATGTCATCTGCTTGTGCATGTTTACGGTATATTACCGCAATTTCATTTAGCTTTACTCCTTGCTTTTTTAATGTTTCAATTTGTATGGCAATACCTACTGCTTCATGTGCCAAATTGTGGTATTCGGTAATGGTTGGTGCATTATCTAAGTTGGCATAATCCGGATTTTTTGCTACTAAATTTTTGTTTGGGTTAATTCTGGAAGTATTGTTATTACTTATTAATACTTTGGCTGCATCTAGTATATATTGCGAGCTTCGGTAGTTATTAATAAGTGGTATTTCTACTAGTCCATAAGGGATGTATTTGTTTTTAAATGATAAAATATTTTCAACATTAGCTCCTTGAAAACGATAAATGGATTGGTCGTCATCGCCAACACAAAATACATTTGGACTATCCCAATATTGAATCAATAATTGCAATATTTCATTTTGAGCTCCGCTGGTATCTTGGTATTCATCTACTAAAAAGTATTGGTATTTTTCTTGATAATGACTTAAAATTTCCGGTTTTTTCTTAAAGGCATCAATTACCCATAAAATCATATCCGAGAAATCGTATCTGCCATTTTGTTTTAATAAATCTTGATAGGTATTCAATGTATCTGCAGCAGCTTTCAACTGCATCATTCTTTCTACTATTGCATTGTATTCTTTTACTTTTAAATCACCTTTCTTTCCGTATTTGCTATCTCTTTTGTATCTCAGTTCATCGCTTAATATTATTTCTTCCAAATACGAATCAATATGCGAGTGTAAAAAAGCGGCAGTCCAATTCTCTCGCTTCATTTGGTCATATAAGTTTAGTAATTTTTTTGTTTCATAGTACACATCACCAACGTATCTTTTAAGTGGATTATCTTTTTCAAAATTGTCAATAATCTTATGAACAAAGCTTATTTGCTCCAATTCACTTACCGCATCTAAGCCTCTTAGCCCAAAGTAATCTAAGTTTTCTTGAATAACTAAATTACAAAATGCATGAAAAGTTTGTACTTCTACTTTGTATGCATCCGGACCAATAAACTGCAACAAACGTTTGCGCATAGCTATTGCACCTGCATCGGTATAAGTAAGGCATAAAATATCTTCTGCTTTATTATCGGCAGTGCTTATTATTTTGGCTATTCGTGCAGCTAATATTTGTGTTTTGCCTGTACCCGGGCCGGCAGTTACTAATACAGGACCTTCAGTAGTTTCAACTGCTCTTTTTTGTTCTGTATTTAGTTTTTCAAACTCTTCCTGAAAAATTTGATTTTGATTTTTTATCATACTGTTTTCAAAATTCCATTTTCACTTCGCAATCTATTTGCGTAGTAATTTTAAAT
>JACFNJ010000293.1 GCA_019454865.1 Bacteroidia bacterium | reverse complement strand
CTTCGATTGAACTTTTGTGCTAAAAATCCGCCACTACGCCAAGCCGCAAAACGTTATAGGCTATGGTATTAGACCGACTACTAAGACGATATTTTACTTTAAACTTTGAATAATATAGTTTAATCGACTTGACAATTTACGGACGGTTGACAGCTCTACGTAAGTTAATTTAATTTTTCTCCTTCCCGCTTTTTGCCTGCGCACATTGCAGCACATTTTGCGGCTGCCCGACACTTAGCCCAAAAAGCAGCCACAAAAAGAGCTGCACTTACCCACCCGCAAATAAATAATTATTGTTTCTTGTAAAGAGTTTCTTGCTTTTCAATATCATACAAGGTTGTAACCCTTAATTGATAATATGCTTGCCAGTATGTTGAAACTGCGTTTAAATAACCTTGTTTTGCTTGTAATTGTTGGTTCTGTGCAAGCAGCAAATCTGTATACGTAATTTTACCTGCTTGGTACTTATTATAACTTATTTCATATCTGCGTTGTGCTATACTATCAGCAAATTGAGCATTATTAATTTGTTTTATTGCTAAATTATAGGATAGTATTTGGCTCATAATATCATTGGTGATACGCTGTTCTAGTTGTTGTAATTGTAGTTGAAAATTCTTTAACTGATAATCCGCTATTTTAAAACTGGCAGTATTTGCCCCCGAAGTAAATAAAGGTACTGCAATTCCAATAGTTGCGTTTTGTTGGGTAAGCAAATTTTGATAGGCATCATTTAATAGCGGTGCTGATTGGTTGCTACCGTATCCTGCAATTAAATTTAGACTTGGTAAACGATTGAGTTTAGCGCGTTGCAATGCTGCTTCATTTTGTACTTGAGCTAATTTCTGCTGTTCGTATTCTGGACTATTGCTTTTGTATTCTGCTAATAATTGGTTTGTTGTATTAATGTCTATCTGATAAATTGTATTTGGTTTGCTTTCAGCGAGTATAAGTTCTGTTTGGGGCATAGTTAAAAGGTTACAAAACTTCATCATCATCAATTCATAGTTGGCTTTCAATTGCTGTAATTGTGTGGTAATATTAATTTGCTCTAATTGTATTTGCAGGTATTCTTCTTCACCAATTTTACCTAATTTGAGTTTGAGTGTTGCTATTTGCAATAAACTATCCGTATTTGTTTTATTGAGTAGTAATAATTGTAATTGCTGCTGTATTTGCAGCAAAGCATGATATTGAATACTCACATCTAAAGCCAGTTGCTCTTGTTGCTTAATAAATACTTTTGAACTTATAATTTGATTTAGGCGTGCAGTCTTTAAGCTAAAGGCTGTCTCATTAAACCGAAACAAGGGTTGATTAAGACCTAAAACAAAAGGCTGAGTATTAAAATTTGTGGTGCGATTTCCACTTAACCTGTCAAATCTATTGATATTGCTACTAGCGGTGAATGTACCACCAGTAGCTGCAATTTTTTGGCTAAGACTAATACCTACATTACTGAACGCTTGCTCAACAGTGGTAAACTTTATCGTTCCATCGGGTTGGGTTACACTAGTGATGCTGCTATTGTAACCGGGCAAGTTGGCATTGAGGTTTATTTGCGGAAACAACTGCGCTCGTTGGAAGCCATAGGTTTGATTAGCTATTTCGTAGTTGTTATTGTTGATCTGTGCGTTTATGCTGTTTTGTTGGGCGAGTTGAATTGACTCTTTCAACGAAATAGATTTCTGAGAAAAAACCGCAAAACTAGATAACAAGATCGATAGACAGAATGTAAGTAACTTACTCATTTGTTATGTGTTATCTTAACATCTCTATTGCTTTTATAACAAATTGATCTTTACCATTTAAT
>JACFNJ010000292.1 GCA_019454865.1 Bacteroidia bacterium | reverse complement strand
GTTGCAATCTTGTTAATGTTTACTGAAAGTTTTGTCATAAATAATTGTTGGCTCAAAAATAAGTTTTACGTAAAGTGTAACCTAATTTTATTATTTGTAAAATATCTTACACATTTGCAATATGTATGCTTTGGCAATTTTGTTCGTAATCTGTTTGGGAGTATTGTTTTATACCTACATTGGGTATGGAGTAATTGTAGGCATACTTGCTACTTTAAAAAAAATATCCAAAACAGGAATTCATCGTATTGATGAAAATTTTTTACCTTCAGTAACTTTAGTTATCCCATGTTTTAATGAAGCTACAGTATTGGCTGATAAGGTTGAAAATTCACTGGCTTTGGATTATCCTAAAAGCAAACTTCATATTTTATTTATTACCGATGGAAGTACCGATGGAAGTGAGTTATTCTTAAAAAAACATAAAGGAATTGAAGTATTGCATAATCAAGAAAGAAGAGGTAAAGCTGCTGCCGAAAATCGTGCAATTGCACATGTTAAATCCGATTTTGTTGTTTTTTGTGATGCCAATACATTTTTAAATGCTGATGCAATAAAACATTTAATGAAGCATTTTGCGGATGAAAAAGTAGGTGCTGTTTCTGGCGAAAAGCGAGTTGCAATTTCAGCTAATTCTGTGTCAGCATCTGGCGAAGGATTATACTGGAAATACGAATCGTGGCTGAAAAAACAAGATAGCAGCCTTCACACGTTAGCAGGTGCAGCAGGGGAGTTAATTGCATTCCGAAAAAGCTGTTTTTTGCCATTGGAAGAAGATACAATATTGGATGACTTTGTGGCTACAATGCGAATAGCAATTAATGGGTATAAAGTTGTGTATGAACCTTTGGCCTATGCCTCTGAAATGGCAAGTGCATCAGTTGAGGAAGAATTAAAACGAAAGATAAGAATAGCTGCCGGTACTTGGCAGGCGTTGTTTCGCCTACCTAAGGCGTTAAATCCGTTGCACGATGCGTTGCTTACTTTTATTTATTTTTCGCATAAAGTAATGCGTTGGGTATTTTCGCCATTAGCATTGGTATTGCTGTTTCCAATTGGAATGATACTCCACAACGCAATTGGTGGATGGTTTACGCTACTTTGGATTATGCAACTGATGTTTTACTTTTTTGCTTCGTTGGGTAAAGTCCTCGAAATTAAAAATATTAATTTAAAGCTGTTTTATATGCCGTATTATTTCATCGCTACTAATTATTGTATGATAATGGGATTTATCCGATTTGTGCGAGGAAAGCAAAGTGTAAACTGGGAAAAAGCTATTCGTGCACAGTAATTTTAGTACTACTAATTTATATATTTGGAGTGCTGCTTATGAAATAACAATTTAACAATTCAAATCAAAATGAGTAACTTAATTCAATTATCAAATATTACACGTTCATTTAAAATAGGGGAGGTTGTAGTTCAAGCTCTTCGTGGTATTGATTTAACAATAAATAGAGGCGAATATGTGGCATTAATGGGACCATCTGGTTCCGGTAAATCTACATTAATGAATATTTTGGGATGCTTGGATACACCCACATCCGGTCGTTATTTTTTAGAAAAAAATTATTTAATCGAAAATGAAGATTATTAGCTTTGTTTAATTAGTTATAAAGCTATAGGATTTTTTTTTGAAAAGTTTAATCTTTTGGCTCGTAGTAGTGCTTTGGATAATGTAGCACTACCTTTGATATATGCAGGTATTGGCAAAACCGAGCGAATAGAGAGAGCGCAAGCAGCATTAAGTAAAGTGGGATTGGCTGATAGGGTTTCGCATAAACCGAATGAATTAAGTGGTGGGCAAAGACAACGAGT
>JACFNJ010000031.1:16672-16991 GCA_019454865.1 Bacteroidia bacterium | reverse complement strand
AAATACACACCAACGATGTTTTGCTAAAGAAATTACACATCCCGGTTCTGCACACGTTGCGGTTTATAATTCAGGAAGCTTAAAAATGGTTTTTGACAATAGGAAATGAAAACAACAGATTTACTTGTAGTGTTAGGACCAACAGCAAGCGGCAAAACCAAACTAGCAGCTCACCTGGCTTATGCGTTTAAAAGTGCAATACTAAGTGCAGACAGCAGACAAGTATATAAAAACATGAACATTGGAACCGGCAAGGATTATGAAGATTATACAGTAAACGGAAAACCAATAGCACACTATTTAATTGATATGGTTGAGG
>JACFNJ010000031.1:2096-16662 GCA_019454865.1 Bacteroidia bacterium | reverse complement strand
GAAAAATATAACCTTAGTAGATATTTACAGGATTTTACTAAAACATACACCATGCTGCGAAACAAAAATATTATTCCAATTTTATGTGGAGGTACGGGTTTGTATATTCAAGCAGCTATAAGTAATTTTCAATACTCCAACGTGCCTAAAAATTATTCGTTAATTGCTGATTTAGGTGAGTTTTCTCACAAAGAACTAATCCAAAAATTTACTGCTTTGCCACAAAATGCTTATACAGCAATTGCTGATTTAAGTACAAAAAAACGCTGCTTGCGTGCAATTGAAATAGCAACCCATTTAAACACACAAGCAACCGAATTGCCAACATCTTCGGCAATTAATTCATTTATTATTGGCATAAAACCAACGCGAGAAAATCGAATAAACCGAATTAAAATAAGACTAAAAAGCAGACTTGAAACAGGATTGATTGAAGAAGTGAAAAATTTGTTGCAACAAGGTATAACACATGAGCTGCTTAGGTATTATGGATTGGAGTATAAATTTATTTCGATGTATCTAACCAACGAATTAACCAAAACAGCAATGGAAGAGAAGCTTGCAACTGCAATTATGCAATATGCAAAACGACAAATGACTTATTTTCGAAAAATGGAAAAAGATGGTTTGAATATTCATTGGATTGATGGAGATTTGCCTTTTGAAGAGCAGTTGCGCCAAAGTAAAGAATGTATTCAACAAACACTAAAATATTAATGTAAATATAATGGTAGGTTGCGGCTATGTATGCCCAAAGTGTGAAGGGCGTGGTTTTTTAGATTCGGGCGAAACCTGTGATTGGTGCTCAGAAAGCCCTAAATCAATTATTGAACTAACCGATGCCGAATGGATTAAAAAAGTTCATGATGAAGGCTGTTGTTCGGATATTGGCGGTAATGCTGCGAATGCGGTTCACATAGAAAATTACGGTTCTACAAATGAACTTTTTGACTAAATTTGGACACCGACTTTTCATAACATGGCATCATCAACAAAATATAAATTTAAGGACGACAACACTCCCACAGTTGAAGACCTTTTGAATCCATACAAGGTCGGTGCAAGACCATTTTTAAAATGGGCTGGCGGTAAGGGACAATTGCTCGATAAGTTCCAAAAGCTTTATCCAAAGCAACTCAAACAAAAAAAGATAAAAACATTTTACGAGCCATTTTTAGGTAGTGGAGCAGTTTTTTTTGACATTGCTCAAAATTATGACATTGAAAGTGCATACCTCTACGACATTAACGATGAACTGATTTTGACTTACAAAGTCATTCAAAAGGATGTTACGAAACTGCTCGACTTTCTCTATCGCTATCAAAAAAGCTACATCAAGCTCGACAAGAAGCAGCGACAAGAATTTTTCTACGATCAACGTACAAATTACAATTTACAACGCTTTAATATTGACTACGACAAATATTCCGAGCAATGGTTTCCAAGAGCAGCCCAACTAATTTTTTTGAACAGGACTTGTTTTAACGGACTCTATCGAGTTAATTCAAAAGGTGAGTTTAACTCGCCTGCTGGCGACTATGATAAACCAACAATTTGTGATGAACAAAATTTATTAGCCGTTCATCAAGTTTTGCAAATTGCCGAAACTAAAAAAGCAGACTTCAAAGAAATTGTAACTGACTTGAAAGCTAAGTCATTCGTTTACTTTGATCCGCCTTACAGACCAATCAGCAAAACAGCAAGTTTTAAAGCATACAGCAAACAAGACTTTGCTGACAATGAACAAATTCAACTTGCTGAACTTTTCAGACAGCTTGACAAAAAAGGAACGCAAGTAATGTTGAGCAACTCAGACCCTAAAAACAACGACCCATTAGACAATTTTTTTGACGAGATATACAGCGACTACAACATTACAAGAGTTCCTGCAAGGCGAATGATAAATTCTGACCCAACAAAACATGAAAATTTTATTTTATTTTTGGGCGTTCCCCTGCGGGACGGGCTATCCGCTACAAGTCCTCGTTCCGCTATGCTACACTGCGGGCTTTCCGCTTCTATCCCTAACGCAATTGCCGCATAAACTATGAAGCAACACGAACAAGTAATAGATGTAATGAGAAAAAATGGCGGATATGCTACACTTGGTTTTCTAAATCACAATGTTGATGTTTCAAAATGGGCTACGAAAACACCATTCGCTTCAATCCGAAGAATTGTACAAGACAGTAAATACTTCTTTAAAATTAAACCCGGACTTTGGGCTTTAATTGAAAATAAACCTGAAGTTTTAAAGAAGTTTAATATTGAAAAATCAGTTGAAAAGAATGTAGATTTTAATCATTCATATTATCAAGGTCTTTTGTTAGAAATTGGAAATCTAAAAGGTTTGCAAACTTATATTCCACCACAAGATAAAAATAAACTGTTCTTAAACTCACCACTTGGTAGTATTTCAACACTCAATACTATACTTGATTTTTCATATAATGAAATAGTAAATAGAGCAAAAACAATTGACGTAATTTGGTTTAATAATAGAAGAATGCCGAATTCTTTTTTTGAAGTTGAACACTCAACAGATATTCAAAACTCACTATTAAAGTTTAATGATTTACAAGATTTTTATTCCAGTTTTTATATCGTCAGTGCAATTGAAAGAAAAAGAGAATTTGAAACTAAAATCAATTATGGAGCATTTGCTGAAATTAAGCATCGTGTAAGGTTTATTGACTACGAGTTCATATCTAATTTGCATACCAAATCTTTTGAGTTACATTCAATTGGAACACTATGAAAAACGAAAAATTAAAAATGCTTGAAGCAAATAGAGACTTTATTGACTTTTATTGTTTTAAGGAAGATAAATGGTTACAGAATGCTGACTTTGAAGAAAAGTTAGTAGCGGTTTTTGGAAGTATTGAACAAGCAGAAACTGAATTTAATGAATTCAAAAAGGAAAACTTAATAGACGAGAGTATTGAGTAAAAACTGTTTTAACAGGAAAAGGATTTGAACTTATCAATTACCGAGTTTGGGAGAAAAACAAAGAGAAATACGGAGAAGAACTACTCCTCGAAAATGTTCCTTTCACAACAGTATATGAACACAAAGGCAACACAGAATTTCTGCTAATTTCAAAGAAATACGATTTACGTATTCGTATTGAGTGTAAGTGGCAACAAGTAGCAGGTTCGGTTGACGAGAAATTACCCTACTTGTATCTTAACACCATTGAAGCAATGCCAGAAAATTCAATAATGATTTTGATTGACGGTGCAGGATGGAAAGCAGGAGCAATAAAGTGGTTAAAAGACGCTGTAAAGCAAAAGAAATACACGACTGAAGAAACCAAAAACAAAGAAATCTTGGTATTCAGTTTAACAGAGTTTTTTACTTGGGCAAACAAGTCGTTCAACAAATGACGAGAAAAGATGCACATTCACCCAACCCAACAACAAACCCAAATTCATAAAATAAAAACCATACATATATCTCTATAACAAGTTCGTTTTATAGCTACTCGTTTTAACTTATTTGTTTTCCTAAAAAGTTATTAATAAACATCCATTCAATCCACTTATATTTGGTTTTTCAATATGACAGCAACACACCAAATGCCAAAGCTTTTTTTATTAGACGGAATGGCACTTGTATATCGTGCATACTTTGCTTTTAGCAAAAATCCCAGAATTACTTCTTATGGATTTAATACTTCTGCAATTTTTGGTTATGT
The DNA here is from genome assembly GCA_019454865.1 of Bacteroidia bacterium. GTDB lineage: Bacteria > Bacteroidota > Bacteroidia > UKL13-3 > UKL13-3 > UBA6183. The sequence goes on along the minus strand of JACFNJ010000031.1, from coordinate 12,965 downwards.
AAATACCATTTTGGATGTGATAAAAAAAGAAAAGCCTACTCACATTGGTGTAAGTTTTGACACCTCAGCTCCAACTGCCCGACACGAAGAATATGAACACTACAAAGCACATCGGGAAGAAATGCCGGAAGACCTTGCAAAAGCATTACCTTACATCCGAAAAGTAACTGAAGCAATGCGCATCCCTTTGCTTATAAAAGAAGGATATGAGGCGGATGATATAATCGGAACTTTAGCAAAGAAGGCTGAAAAAAAAGGGTACGAGGTGTATATGATGACTCCCGATAAAGATTTTGGTCAATTAGTAAGCGAAAACATTTTTATATACAAACCTGCACGCATGGGTAATGAATATGAAATTTTAGGTGTGCCGGAAGTATTGAAGCGTTGGGAAATTACCAACATCAATCAGGTAATTGATATTTTGGGTATGTGGGGCGATGCCGTAGATAACATTCCGGGTATTCCGGGAATTGGTGAAAAAACAGCAAAATTATTTGTTCAAAAATACGGCAGTATGGAGGGACTGTATGAGCACGTGCATGAGTTAAAAGGCAAGCAAAAAGAGAACGTAGAAAACAACAAAGAGCAAGCATTTTTAAGCAAACGATTGGCCACTATTGATCAAAATGTACCTATTGAATTAATTGAAGAGGATTTGATGTGGAACGGAGCAAACAAAGAAGAAGTAGAGGCAATATTTACTGAACTTGAATTTAAAACACTTGCAAAACGATTGTTTAATACCGAAGCAGAAAGTAGTGTGATTGAAAACAAAATTGCAGGTAATACCTCCGGAACATTTGATTTGTTTAATCAAGGGAGTACCACAACTAAGCCAGCGGTGAATATTGAAGCCAATGTTGCCGAAAAAACAACAATGCAAACAATAGAATCAACTGCACACAACTACATATTGCTGCAAACAGACGAACAAATAAAAAGTGCAATTGAAGAACTGATGCAACAAAACGAAGTTGCGTTTGACACGGAAACGGAAAGTTTAGAAAAAATTGATAATGCAATTGTTGGGTTTAGCTTTAGTTACAAGCCCAATCATGGGTTTTATATTGCTTGCAGTAGTAATTACGATGAGGCAAAGCGATTGTTACACTTCTTCAAACCAATATTTGAAAGCGAAGCAATAACTAAAGTTATTCAAAACATAAAGTTTGATTTAATGGTATTAAATCAATACGGATTAACCATTAAAGGTTCTGTTTTTGACACGATGTTGGCTCATTATTTAATTGAGCCCGACTTGCGTCATGGCATGGATTATTTATCAGAAATATACTTAAACTATCAACCCGTATCAATAGAAAACTTAATTGGAAAAAAGGGGAAAAAACAATTAAGCATGCGTGAAGTGGAAATTGAAAAAGTAAAAGAATATGCTGTTGAAGATACTGACATTACCCTACAACTTAAACAAAAACTAAGCAATGAATTAATACAGAAAGGCGCAACTAATTTATTGTATGAAATTGAACAACCATTGGTTCCTGTATTGGCTTCAATGGAATTAGAAGGGGTAAAAATTAACAAGCAGTTTTTGGAAGAATATTCAAAAGAACTTGAAGCAGAAATTGCTCAATTGGAAAAAAGAATACTTCAATTGGCCGGAGTTGATTTTAATATTTCATCACCAAAACAATTGGGTGAAGTATTGTTTGAGCATTTACGATTAGACGACAAAGCAAAAAAAACAAAAACGGGGCAGTATCAAACCGGTGAGGATGTTTTGCAAGGCTTAACCGAACATGAAATTGTACGTTGTATTTTGGATATTCGCCAATTGCAAAAATTAAAATCAACCTATGTGGATGCGCTTCCGGTATTGATAAACAACAAAACAGGCAGGGTACACACTTCATTTAATCAAGCTGTAGCAGCAACAGGCAGATTAAGTTCAAACAACCCGAATTTACAAAATATCCCCATTCGCACCGATAAAGGCAAAGAAGTAAGAAAAGCATTTGTGCCACGCAATGAAGATTATGTGCTATTAAGTGCCGATTACTCACAAATTGAACTTCGCATAATTGCATCAATGGCAGAAGAACGCAACATGATAGATGCATTTAAGCAAGGATTAGACATACACGCAGCAACTGCAGCACGAGTATATAATGTAGATGTAAAAGAAGTAACTGCCGAACAACGAAGAAATGCAAAAGCGGTAAATTTTGGTATTATTTATGGTCAGTCCGCTTTTGGTTTGTCGCAAAACCTCGGTATTTCAAGAAAAGAAGCAATTGCAATTATTGATGAATATTGGAAACAATATCCTGCTATAAAACAATACATGAACACCACAATAAACTTTGCAAAAGAGCATGGCTATGTGCAAACACTTAAAGGCAGAAGAAGATATTTGCGCGATATCAATTCAGCTAATTTTACCGTAAGAGGTTTTGCTGAACGAAATGCCATAAACGCACCAATACAAGGCAGTGCTGCCGATATGATTAAAATAGCCATGATTAATATTCACGAGAAAATGAATCAGCACCCGGCACTTAAATCCAAAATGATACTGCAAGTACACGATGAGTTATTGTTTGATGTGCACAAAGAAGAGGTTTCTGTAATTACCGAATTGGTAAAAAAAGAAATGGAAAACGCAATGGAATTAAAGGTTCCGGTGGTGGTTGAAATTGGATTAGGAGAAAATTGGCTAGAGGCGCATTAAAAAAACTGACCTAAACTTACACCAAACCAACTTTGATATTGTTTATTTCGAAAAAAAGGAGTGTATCCTATTCGCAAACACATTTGGTTATCGTCTATTACCCGAAATCCTAAAACCCCGGTGGGAACAATCTCTCTATTTGTAGGCGATGTCGCAACAAGTGTAAAACCTGCTCCTATTTCTATTTTTTCTTTTCGATCTTTTCCGCCTAGTAAAATTGAAGTGGTAAAAGGAGCAAGTACCTGATTGGGCTCAAGTTTAATTTTATTTAAAAATGTTCTGTCGGTAAAACCATAACCAACGCCTACTCTTCCTGTCCAGCCTAAAGTTTCTGTACGCATTAGTAATTTCTCGTAATTTAATGAATACAAAAAAGCTGCTCCGCCTATTTCCAAATACCAATAATTTTTGCCGTCAGGTTCATGGTAAGTTCTTTCTTGTGCTACAAGATGCGACTCAATCAAAAGCATAGATATTGCCAAACAAATGATAAATTTGGGTGATTTAATTTTCATCTTGTATAAAAAACTCTCGCAATATTATCAAAATATTTCAAACCTCAGTGTGGATGTAGTTATTGGTGTTATTGCCAATGCGCTTTCTGTTAGTTTTATTTTTAAAACAGAAATTTCGCCATACTGGCTTATAGGCTTAGCTTCCGGTACGTGGCTTATCTATATTCTTGACCACGTAATTGATAACATAAGAAGCGAAGGCATTGAATTGTCAGGCAGGCATTATTTTATTAAAAAAAACATTCGGGTGGTATATGGCTTACTACTATTTTTAGTGCTAACTATCCTTTATTGTGCGTACAAAGGAAATAACGTTCACTTAATTCAATCCGGTTTTATCGTTGTAGCAATTGTTATTTTACATTTAGCATTAGCTCGAATAAACTCATTACGTAAAAGTTTGTTTAACAACAAAGAGTTTGGCGTTGCTTTGGTTTACGCATTATCCATTTATATTTTTCCTATATTGCAAGTGTCGGTTTCTGCTTTTGTTGAACCTATTTTTTATGCGTTTATATTATTACTGTTAATTACCTATCAAAGTTTATTGTTTTGTTCAATTGTTGATTTCCGAATTGATAGGCAATTGCACAACGCTAGTTTTGTACAAGTAATAGGTATTACCAAAAGCAAATTAGTATTTATTGGGGTTAGCTTATCCATCTTAGTATTCTGCTGGGTTATACATTTGTTTTATCCCATTGTGCCTTATACTTTATTCTTGCTTTATGTAGCAATGACTCTATTGCATGTAGTATTGTTTAGCCTGTATTTGCAAAACAAAAATTTACCTTATCGAAGATTAGCTGAATTAATTTTTTGGTTGCCTTTTCTAATGCTCTTTATTTAATTGGTGTTTTTTATCCGATGATACATTTTGTATTGTCCACTCAACACTTCTTACATACGGATGTTTTCTAAAGCTGCAATTTTTAACCGAACAAATCTCACACGATGCTTCAACACAAGGATCGGGATGAATAAATAATTCTACCTTTTGATTAAATTTCTTTGAAATAAGTGTTTCAATTTTTTTCAACTCCGCATGAGATTTTTGCAAATCATTATACCATGGAAGTGTAAGATGACAATCAATGTGATAATTTGAGCCATATTGAACCAACCGCAAATTATGTACATCAATCCATTGGGGCTGTTTGTTTTCATTTAATACACGAATTACGTCTTGTAATATTTCTTCATCTGCTTCATCCATTAATCCACCATAGGCCTTGCGCATTAGCGGGTATCCGGTATATATTATTATAAAGCCAAACAATATTGCAAATACGTTATCTAACCAAACAATTTTTGTAAAATAAATAAGCACCACGCCAACCACAAGTCCAAGGCTGCTCCAAGTATCGCTTTGTAAGTGTTTGCCATCTGCTATAAGTGTAATTGAATTGTGTTTTTTTCCTGTTTTTATTAAATACTTGCCCAAGAAAAAATTTGTAGTGCCTGCAATGCCTGCTAATATTGCACCTGTATCTAAATTGTGTATAGCAGCAGGAGCAATTAAATTATACGTTGCTTTTCCAATAATTACTAATCCGGTAAGAAAAATTAACGACCCTTCAAATCCTGCTGAAAAGAATTCAATTTTTCCGTGTCCGTATGGATGATTAATATCTTTGGGCTTAGCCGCCAAATGCAAGCTAAACCAGGCAAACAAACCTGCAGTAATATTAATAACAGACTCCAGAGAATCGCTTAAGATAGAATTGGAGTGTGTAATAAAAAAAGCAACAAAATTTATTAGCATTATCAAACCGCCAATTAATAATACACGTTGTATTGCTTTTATTTGCTGCGAGGAAACTTGCATCACTCAAAAATACAAAAGCCCTGAATATTCAGGGCTTTTGTTAAGTTAATTATTTTTATAAAGAATTTTCTAGTTAGCTGGTGCCGGAGTAGGCTGTGCCTGTTCTGGAGCAGGAGCTTGTTCTGGAGCTTGCTCAGGTGCTGGTGTTACAGCGGGTGACGGAGTTTGAATATTCTCTATTTGTCCGCCCAATCTGCTTTCCGGTACATCAGAGTCAGTTCCTTCTGATGGGCGTAAAAAATTGCTAGACAATGAAAATACTATTAATGCAATAGCTAAACCCCATGTTGCTTTCTCTATAAAATCACTACTCTTTTTAGCTCCCATAATTTGGGTTGGTGCTGAAAAGTTTGCAGATATTCCTCCGCCTTTGGGATTTTGAATAAGCACTACTAATATTAACAACAAGCATGCTATGATTACAAGTATAGATAATAAGGTGTACATAAGTATTAGTCTTTAAGTTCTGTTTTAATTTTTTGTATAAGGTTTGCAAAATACGTGATTTTACTTGGATATTTCAAGCATAATTTTTCGTATGTACGAATTGCCTTTTTTAAGTTGCCTTGCTTGTAATATAAGTTTGCAAGTGTTTCTGTAACAAGGTCTTCGTCTTCTTCCACACTTTGTTTTGCCATATTTATCGGATTAAAAAACTCCGCCTTTGGTCTTGAAATGCTTGGATTTTCGCGAATAAATTTGTCTAATATATTCTGAAAATCGTTCACATTGCTTTGTGCTACGGCTTTTTCTATGTCTTCCTTAGTTACTTCAACTACGTTAGTTTGTATTTCTGTATTTGAGTTTTCGGCTTGTTCATCATGTTTGCTAGTTTCGGTTTCACTCTTTATGTCTGCCGTTTTAGGAAGCGGGTGGTGTGCAGCAATTTTTAGCCACTCCATAAAACTGTGTTCCTTGCTAGTATCTTCTAATTCTATTTGAGAAACTTCATCCAACTTTTCATCCGTTTCATTAATTTGTGGCTTTAGTTCTTCAAAATTTACCTCTTCAGGCAACTCAAGTTCAATCAGCTCGGAAGGAGTGTCTGTTTTGGGAATTTCCTGTGTAACATTTATTGGCTGCTCAATTTGTTCTGTTGTTTCTTGTTCATTGTTTACTATTTGTTCCTGCGGTTGTTTTTCTTCACTATTTAATATAGGTTCCGGTTCAATTTTTTGAATTGGTGTTGTATGTTCGAAAGTTGTTACCGGTGTTTCTGTTGCTATTGTTTTTTTGTGTTCTTCTATAATTTTAACACTATCATTTTGTTGCCAAGGCTTATCCAACGAATGGATATAGTAATACAATACTTCTCTATCAGGAACAGCTAAAGCCGTTTCGCGAAGTGTTTTTTCAAATTCGTAGTGTTGTTCGTTGTAAAGGGTTTTTGTTAATAATATTTGGGCATTTGTAAAAAACGGAAAATCATGCACCACTTGTTTTAATGGTGTAATGTGCGAGTTTTTAAGCAAACTAGCATCTTGTATGAGTTTAATGAATTCCGATTTATTCATGAAATAATCGTACGAATAAAGCAATTTTTATGAAAAGTAACTATTCTACCAGTCAATAAATGCTTTGTTAAAAACATCTTGAACTAAGATGTCAGAGATTTTGTTAACCAAATCGCTTTCAATACTTGTAAAGTTTTCTGAAGCAGAAAAATCAATAAAGTTTGTAAACTGTTGCGTAAAATTCTTTTTGGAATCTTTGGTGTTTTCGTAGGTTATTTCAATGGTTACAGTAAGGCGGTTGCTTGCATTGGTTTGATTACCCTGAACAGCAACAGGTGCGGTGCTGTAATTTATAATTTTACCACTAAAACGGATGTCAGCATTTTCTTGAGCAAGTTTTAATGTGGTTTCGTTAATAAATTTTGTTTTAAATCGTTCGGTTAAAGTTTGACTAAATGTAGGCATTACAATGCTTGCTACATTGTTTATATATCCTACCGAAAATGTTTTACCATCAACCGAAGCGCCTGTATGCGAATAAAAACCACAGCCGGTAAGTAAAAACAAACCGGCTGCAAGGAATAAGATATGTATTTTTTTTATGCTCATTATTTTGCTTGAGCAGAAATTTTGTTTTTTAACCAATCCGATGTTACGGATTTCGGACGCTCCAATGCCAATCCTAATGCACGATCCCAAATCAATGAGGTTAATACACCAAGTGCTCTTGAAACGCCAAACATTACGGTATAGAAATCATATTCTTTAAGCCCGAAATGAACCAAAAGCGCTCCGCTGTGCGCATCTACATTTGGCCAAGGGTTTTTAATTTTTTTGAAACTACCCAAAATATTTGGAGCAACATCATATACATCCCAAACAATATTTACCAACTCATCATTTGGCATGTGTTTTTTAGCAAAGTTCATTTGTGCTATAAATCGTGGGTCTGTTTTACGCAATACCGCATGTCCGTACCCCGGCACTACTTTTCCTTCGTTTATGGTTTTATTAATGTAATCTTCTATTTGTTGTTTGCTTGGCTTTCCTCCACCTAAAGCTTCTTGCAGCTCCAATACCCAACGTATTACTTCTTGATTAGCTAACCCGTGTAATGGACCGGCTAACCCATTCATTGCAGCTGAAAAAGCAAGATATGGATCACTAAGTGCTGAACCTACCAGGTGTGTTGTATGCGCAGAAACGTTACCACCTTCGTGGTCGGCATGTATAACCATGTACAAGCGCATCAATTCTTTAAAGCTTTCGCTTTCGCCATAACCAAGCATGTGAGCAAAATTTGCTGCCCAATCTAATTTTGGATTTGGCTCGATGTGTACATTGTTTTTATACGTTCTACGATAAATGTAAGCAGCAACACGAGGAAGGCGTGCCAATAAATTCATCGCGTCTTCGAAAGTATAAAGCCAATAATCTTTTTTATTAACCCCTTTGCGATATGCTGCTGCAAATTCACTTTCGGTTTGCATTGCCATTATTGCAATTGAAAACTGTGTCATGGGGTGTGTAGAAATTGGTAATGCATCAATTGTTTCAAACACGTGCTTTGGAACAACAGCACGCTTTGTCCAATTGCTGCCCACTTCATACATTTCATCATACGTTGGCATTTTACCTGTAAGCATCAGATAAAACAACCCTTCGGGCAAAGGCTCTTCAGTACCTTCTAATCGAGGTAGCTTTTCGCGCAATTCCGGAATACTATATCCTCTAAAACGTATCCCTTCTTCAGCATCTAACAAAGATGTTTCTGTAATCAACCCAATTATTCCTTTCATACCGGAAACTACGGAATCTAATGTATATGAACCCAATTGCATTTCTGCATTTGCTTTTAGGAACTCCTTAATCTCTGCAGCTTTTGTTAAGCCAATTTCCTCAAATTTTTCTTTAATTATATCCATGAAATTTTTTGTTTTTTGTAAAATCCTGATTGTTTAAAAACCGCGTAAAATTAGTATATGTTTTCGGATTTATTCAATTTTTAACAACAAAAAATTATTATTCTACACATCTGTTTATCAATACAAATAATGACTATCGTTGAATGTTGATTAAAATCAGTTTGCCAATAATTTATAAATTAAGTTAAAATTAATTTTTTACCACAACCTACGAGGGTTTTTATAAACAAATGTTTTGTTATAAAAACTGATAACCATTTAAGTGAGTAGTGTCGTTTTCGCTTACTAACTCGAAAGAGTCGTTCTCAAACTTCAGCTGATACAAACACAAATTGGAGTGCTTAAAAGTATCCATTTCGGTTAATGATTTATTAAGCATTAAACACAAAAAGCTTTTTAGTGCACGACCGTGCATACAAACTAATATTTCATTAAAACTAGAAGTTATTATTTTATCAAGTGCAATCTTCTGGCGTTTTTGTAGTTCTTCCGGGCTTTCGCCACCCGGTGTGCTTATGTGAAGTTCTCCGTTGTTCCATGCTTGCACCACTTCATAATAAATGCTTTTTTGTGATTGGTTTTGAACCTTGCCTTCAAACTCTCCCCAGCTAATTTCATTTAATTCAGGAACAATAGTATAAGGTATTCCAAGTTTTATAAATTGTTCAACACTTTGGTAAGTTCTTTTTAGTGCCGAAACATAAATGTGTTGAAAAGGATAGCTTTTATATGCTTCAAAAAACAAATCGGCTTGCTTTAACCCATGTTGATTTAATTCTTTATCTATTTTACTGCCTTGAACAATATTTAAACGATTGTGCTCGGTTTGCCCGTGTCTGACTATAAAAATATTTTTCTTTTTCATCGTTTAAAGTTTTGCGGTATTAGGATTGGTATGTAAAAGTAATTATCACATGAAAAATTAACAAATTCAAAAACAAGTATAATGAAAACGTATTTACTTATTTTATGAAATGACTTTTTATTATGATAAATAAATAGCTAATAAAAAAGACCCCATACATAGTAAAAGTATTAAAATATTTTATACTTTAGTAAAAAAATAGTGGAGTATAATTACCCCATAGCTTAAAAATTGGAATGAGTACAAGTAGTCTGGAAGAAAATCAGCGGTCAATATTATTAATCAGCAGCCATAGCGATTTGTTAAATGCTTTTGAAAGGGCAAAACAAAAGCACAAATTGGTTATTCAATTTGACGATTTAAAAGATAAAAACACAATAGAAAAACTGCTACAAAATCCTACTATTGGCTGTGTTTTTATTGATTGTAAACTTGGCACACCAGCTACATTTCAATTGCTTGAAATAATTAAATCAAACAAGCTGGAAGCAGAGCTGTTTTATGTAATAGATAGCGAAGAAGACAAAGTGCTTTTAGACGAAGCCGTTGAGTATGTTTATCGTACTGATTTAACAAGTGATAAAATAAAACTTATTGTTTCATTATGTAAAAAAATTAACACCCTCAAAGAAAAGATTGTTAGCAAAGAAGCCATATTAAATAAACAAATTGCGGAATTGGATGCAGTATTAGAAAGCTCAACATCGCCAATATTTGCAATTGATGACCAATATCGTTTTACCGGATTTAATGCAACTTTTAAGAACATGTTTCAAATGCTTTTTAAAAGAGAGCCACATCACAACGTGTCAGTATATGAGTATCCGGAGGTAACAAAGCAAATACCCAAGTTAATGGACGGCTTGGCTCGTGCATTACAAGGAGAGCATGTGTATTATGAAAGTGAATATTCAACTGAAGAAAAAACATATTATTTTGAGATTACAATAAACCCTGTGTTTTCTTCAAACCAAAAACCAAGAGGAGCAACGGGATTTATTCATGACATTACAGAGAAAAAACATAATGAAATAGAATTGATAAAAACCCGCAATGCTGCAATATTAGCAACAAAGGCGAAGTCTGAGTTTTTGTCAAACATGAGCCATGAAATTAGAACTCCGCTAAACGGAATAATAGGACTTACCAATTTATTAATGAATAAAATTGTGTTGAGCGAAAACAAGGAGTTTGTTCAATCCATAAAGTATTCTGCAGATAATTTGTTATATATCATCAATGATATTTTAGACCTAAGTAAAATAGAAGCCGGAGAAGTGGAATTAGAAGAAGTAGCATTTGATTTGCATGATTTTTTAAATAAGACACGAAAAAGCTACCAGCCTTTATTTGATCAAAAAAACCTTGCATTAAAACTAGCAATTGAAAATAACCTGCCTAATTATGCAAAAGGTGACCCATATCGCTTGAATCAGATATTAAACAACTTAATAAATAATGCACTAAAGTTTACTGAAAAAGGTTCAGTTACTATTTTAGCAGAGCTAACTCCTGAAAACTTCTTGCGATTTAAAATAAAAGATACAGGAATTGGTATTTCTGCCGAAGGCTTGAAAAATATCTTTG
>JACFNJ010000031.1:0-2086 GCA_019454865.1 Bacteroidia bacterium | reverse complement strand
AACAAGCAAACTCCAAAATTTCACAAACCTACGGTGGTACTGGTTTAGGTCTAACCATATTAAAAAACTTAGTAGAGCTTCAAAACGGAAATGTATCTGTAGAAAGCACACCTGCAATTGGCACAACTTTTACAGTTGAACTTCCATACATAAAAGCTAGTGCTGACGAAATTAACGAAGAAGCTAAAAATGCAGACCCTCTTAAAACTGAAATTAACGAAACATCAAGAAAAACCCTTAAAGGGCTGCGAGTACTGCTTGCCGAGGATAATAAAATTAACCAGTTTTTGGCTACCAAATTGTTGCAAGGCTGGCAAGCAGAAGTTAGTATTGCACAAAACGGTTTGGATGTATTATCGCTACTTCAATCACAAAGTTTTGATGTAATATTAATGGATTTGCAAATGCCTGAAATGGATGGATATGAAGCGACAGGAATTATAAGAAAAGAAGAAAAAGAAAATGGTAAACCGGCAATACCAATTATTGCCCTTACTGCTGATGCCTTTGAAGAAACAAAGAAGACCGTTTTGCATGTAGGCATGAACGACTTTGTTACGAAGCCTTTTAAGCAAGATGAGCTTTTGTTAAAAATCTTAAATTGTATCCCACAATAATTACGATATTTGCCCCAAAAACAGCAAATGGAGTTTGTAAATATTGAAAGTGTAACATTAGAAGCAATTAACGACCGTTATAAAAACACCATGGGTGACTATATCGGTATTGAGTTTATAGAGTTAGGTAAAGATTATTTAGTAGCTAAGATGCCGGTAGATTACAGAACTGTACAGCCTTTGCGCATAGTTAATGGAGGTGCATATTGTGTATTGGCAGAAACCGTAGGGAGTTTAGCTGCAAACTTAGCTTTAGACAGAGAGAAATATGTAGCCATTGGGCTTGATATAAATGCTAACCATATACGTAGTGCACACGAAGGAAACGGATTTGTATATGGAACCGCTAAACCAATACATGTAGGAAAAACCACGCATGTATGGGAAATTAAAATTACTGATGAACAAAAACGATTATGCTGCATCAGCAGACTAACAATGGCTATTATTGATTACAAAAAAGATGAACGCAGATTTACTCTTCCAAAAATTTGATACTGCTAAACGGTTGGGATGTAATTTTGTTGCGATTAAACTGCCTCATTCCGATTCTATAAATTATATCTTTTCTTCTTCAGCACCACAAATGCATCGGGTTCAATATACACCAATAGAAAAACCCACTTTTTTGTTTTCGCCTTATGGTGCAGGAAACATGGCATATAAATTAGTGGCTGATGCTTTCTACAGTAACAATGATTTGTTATTTGGCAGCCTTTCATCAATCCAACCGAATGATTCAAAGTCTTTTTTTTGCGCAATGCATCAATCCAATTTTGAGGCAAGCCAACAGTTTTATGAAAATTATGTTGAATTAATTAAAAGTAAAATAGAAGAACAGAAATTAGATAAAGTTGTTGCGGCAAGATGTGTTCAGTTGGCAAATGAAGGAATAGAAAATGCTGCCGATTATTTTTTAAATGCTTGTTTAAATTATCCGGATGCGTGTGTATATTTTTTTTCAATACATGGTATTGGCAGCTGGATGGGGGCAACACCTGAAATGTTGTTGCAATTAGAAAATAATAAACTGACAACCGTTGCATTAGCCGGAACCAAAAACAATGATACCGTGTGGACAGATAAAGAATATGAAGAGCAAGGCATGATTGAGTTTTTTTTAAAGGATGTTTTTAAACAAATAGGTGTAAAAAATATAATAAAAAGCGAACTTAAAACCATTAATGCAGGAAATATACAACACCTGTGCAGGTTGTTTTCTGCTAAGATTAATGAAGATGTTTTAACTGCTAAGTTTCATAAGCTTTTAGCAGCAATAAATCCAACACCTGCCGTTTGTGGTTTACCTCAGTTTGATGCGGGGTTGTTTATTTCGCAACAAGAAAAAATGGAAAGGCGTTTTTACAGCGGCTTCTTCGGGCTTCAAATGCCCGATAAAAGCATAAAACTTTATGTTAATATACGATGTGCCGAACTTTTTAACAAACACGCAATAGCATACGCAGGTG
>JACFNJ010000030.1 GCA_019454865.1 Bacteroidia bacterium | reverse complement strand
ATGCTTTTAGCAATTCCTGGCGAGGTTACATTTTTCCTTTCATTAGCATTAATGATAATTGGAAATGGATTTTTCAAACCAAATATTTCAACCTTATTAGGCAATTTATACAGCCAACCCGAATACAAATCCAATAAAGATGCCGGATACAATATTTTTTATATGGGAATAAATATTGGAGCATTCATTTGTAATTTTTTGGCAGCGTATCTCCGCAATCATTATGGATGGGGATATGCTTTTTTTGCAGCAGGCGTAGGCATGTTTATTGGTGTACTAATATTTTGGATAGGCAATAAACATTACAAACATGCAGATGTAATTAAAGAAAAGAAACCGGAAGACATGAGTGTAAGCAAGATTCTAAGCATCGTATTAGTGCCAGCAATCGTTGCCGGAATATTAGGATGGTATATTCCCGGTAATATTTTTGGTAGCGACAGCACCGATGCCTTTTTATTTGGAGCTATTCCTATTGTACTCTTCTATGTGTCCTTATTAATTAGAAGCAGTGATGAAGACAGAAAACCTATTTCTGCCCTCTTAGCAATTATGGGTGTAGTTATAATTTTTTGGGCAATATTTAAACAAAACGGAACTGCATTAACCACATGGGCTGAAAGTTATACCAACAGAGAATTGCCTGAATCTATAGTGCCAATAACTAAAGCACTTGGTATGGTGCAAGAAGTAACCTATGAAAAAGATTCTGTTACCCAAATAGATAATCAATTCCGATTAATAAAAGACAGCGATGGCAAACCTGTAAAAACAGTAGATTTCCCGCACTATTTCTTAAATATGCCTAATAGTGAATTACCAAATGAAGGAGAATCTGTTCACTTGATTTCAACCGAATTATTTCAATCTGTAAATCCATTTTTTGTTATTGTATTAACCCCATTAGTAGTTGGTTTCTTTTTGTGGACTAGAAGAAAAAATATTGAACCAAGTACTGCCGGAAAAATATTTTGGGGATTAATCATTACAGCACTTTCAACCTTAATTATGATTGCAGCAGTTAGAGTTGGTATGAACGGGCAAGAGAAAGTTAGTGCTTGGTGGCTAATAGGAACGTATGGAGTAATAACTGTAGGCGAGTTATGTTTAAGCCCAATGGGATTATCGTTGGTTTCCAAGTTATCACCCCCACGATTAACCGCATTGATGATGGGCGGTTGGATGCTGAGCACATCCATTGGTAATAAATTAAGCGGTGTTTTGTCTTCTTTATGGGATACCTATGAAAACAAGGAATATTTTTTCTTAGTTAATTGTATGATAGTCTTAGTTGCCGCAATTTCTATCTTTTTCATGCTTAAATGGTTAAACAGCATTTTAAAAGAACATGGAGGCTGATTGATAAATGTAACAATTACATATTAAAACAATATTTCAACTAACTAAAATCATAAAAAATCGGTATTTGTAAGTAAATCCTTTTATAATTGCACAAAATATTAAATCGTGATAACTAAACCCTATTTAAAGATGAGGGCATTGTGGATTGTGTTAGCTCTTCTTTTCTTCAATGCCTGTACCTATAAAGGTAAAAATGTACTGTTCAAACCGGAGAAGAAAGTAAAATCCAACGAAGCTGTTTATATCTTCAACTCCGATGGAAGTAAAGCACAAGAATCCAATAATTACAAACACCGCATTAAACCCGGAGATCGTATTGTAATTCGTTTTCTTAACAACTATGATATAGGACAAGCAGCTGCACAAAGTGCTACATCTACAGCAAATATTGAAAACCAAAATGGCTATTTGGTAAATTACGACAGTTCCATAACCTTACCGTTAATAGGGCGAACCAACATAGTAGGACTTACACGACTTGAAGCAGCTAAACGACTTGAACAGGAATATGGAAAATTTGTGATTAACCCGATAATAGAAGTAAATATTGCAAGTTTAACCGTTACAGTTTTGGGAGAGGTGAACATCTCTGGTAAGATATTACTTGATAAAGAAAATACTACTCTTGTAGATGTGCTTGCACTTTCTGGAGGTATTAGAGATAGTGGTAAGAAAAAAAACATTAAAATAATTCGAGGCAAAGAAGTAATATTAGTAAATTTAAGAAAACTTTCTGCATTAGAAAGTCAGGCAATTGTAATTCATGATGGAGATATTGTTTATGTTGAACCATATGGTTTCAAAGCTCAAACCGAAGCATTAACTTCTATTCAAAGTACAACATTTGTTATAATGACATTCACACAGTTGACCTTATTAACATTGCAAATTCTAAATTATTTGAATAAATAAATTCAAAATTCATGACAGACAACGACCAATTAAAACTATACAAAGACCAGATAGAACGCACTATTGATATCAATCGTGTCATTCAGGTTATTTTGCACCGCTGGTATGTTTTGGTATTAACTATAGCTGCTGCATTAGCTATTGCATACATCAACCTTCGTTATACAAAACCTCTATACTCAACTAAAGTAAATATAAAATTTGATGATGACAAAGGTACACAAATGAGTGATTTATTTCGGTTTGGAAAGATAACCGGAAGAATTGAAAATCAACTAAAAACAGAAGCTGAGATTTTTAAATCCCGTTCACTTGCAATGCACACCATTGAAGCATTGGACTACCGCATAGCTTATTTTCAAAAAGGGCAAGTAGTAACATCCGAATTATATCCTTTCAAATACTTTACAGTAAAACCGCTTTTTATTGATTCCACTGATTTTGGTTCAACATTCATCGTTCAATTCTACAAACCGAATGAGTTTTACATTAAAACAAATGAAAGTTCACCGTTTAAAAAACATAAGGTTGGAGACAGTATAATTTTTGGTTCAAGTATTTTTTCTGTACAATCCGGAGATTTTTCGATTAACCCTATTTTAAACAAAGATGTAATTTGTCAAATTGTAAATCCGGAGAGAGCAGCTGCTATTATTAGTAACGGTATTGAAGTAGATATGGAAAAAGGCACGAGTATCTTAAACCTAAGCTATATATCTGATATTCCGGCTAAAGCGGCTGACATAGCCAATACCACAGCCAAGGTATATATACAAGATAACATTAATACACGTGCTGCCCAAGCAGAACAAACCATTATATTTATAGATGGTTTAATTGAAGATTTAGCTAACCAAGTGAATCAATCCCAACAAAACTTAACGGATTTCCAAACCAAAAACAATGGTGTTGAATTGGATGATATTGGTAAAGCGGAATTTTCAAAACTCACAGAATTAGAAGTACAACAAAGTTTATTGGCATTAAAAAAGAAAATGTTGGATAAACTAAGTGAGCAGTTAAAGGGTGCTAATACCAAAACACTTGAGTTGGTATTATTAGACCCTGAAGACGCACAAGACTTACCCAAAATGTTGGAACTTTTAAATGGGCTTATCTTGGATCGCTTATCACTAAGTTTAAAATCATTACCTAATAGTCCGATAATGATTGAAAACGAAAAAAAAATTAACGAAGTAAAATCTGCATTGAATCGTGCTTTAGCTTCTGCACACGCTAAACTTGATGATAAAATAGTTTTTAACAATGGATTAATTGCAAATGCAAAAAGTAATTTATCCGCTCTCCCTCAAAAACAACAAGCTCTTCTCAATCTTGAACGTAACTTTAAAGTTAATGAGAAAATATACGGGTATTTGATGGAGAAAAAATTAGAAACACGTATTAATAAATCATCTATCATAGCTAATTCGAGTATAATTGACAAGGCAATTGTTCCATCTTCTCCTTTTTTCCCAGTACCTGGGCGAGTATATGCAATTGCATTTTTAATCGGATTTGCTGTTGGTATCGGTATAATTTTCTTATTGCGTTTTATATACAATAGAATACCGGACAAAGAAACTATTGAAGGATTAAGTACCACACCAGTAATAGGAGTTGTTAAAAAATTAGACCACGAAGAGATGGATGAGAGTTACGAATTATACGTAATGAAAAGTCCTAAATCGGTGTTTAGTGAGTCCATTCGTGGTATCCGAACCAATATTAATTATATTTTGCAAGGTGGAACCAATAAAATTGTATGTGTTACTTCATCCGTGAGTGGTGAGGGTAAAACCTTTTGTACAATTAATCTTGCTGCATCATTAACTATGCTAGGCTATAAAGTAGTAGTTGTTGGTTGCGATTTACGAAGACCTAAAATACACCTTACGTTTAATAACATGACCAATGAAAAAGGTGTAACCACATACCTAATTGGTAAACATACACTACAAGACATTATTCAGGAATCCGAATTTGAACATTTGGATATTATACCTGCAGGACCAACACCACCGAATCCATCCGAATTGTTACAAACGGAAAAAATGCAAAATCTTATTGATACACTAAAATCAACATATGATTATGTATTTTTTGATACCGCACCGGTTGGGCTGGTTTCCGATTCATTCAGTTTAATGTCAAAGGCTGATATTAATTTGTTTATCATCCGCTCGCAATACTCACGCAGAGATTTTGCTCTTATACCGGACAGATTGAAAGAAGACAACGATATACCAAATTTATACATTGTACTAAACTCATACGACAACAGTTCAGCATTTTATGGTTCGGTTTATAAATCGGCTTATGGCGGATACTATGGCGGTGGCGGTTATTATTACTACGGTGGCTATTACAACAAAGGTTACGGTTATTATGCACGCAAATACTATTCGCAATACTATGAAGGGTATTACTCGGATGAAATACAAAATAAACCTTGGTGGCAAAAGCTACTAAAAGGCAATCGTAAGAAAAAAAATAATACAAATAACCAATAAACATGTCAACAAAAAAAATAGGTATTATCGGCTTAGGGTATGTGGGATTACCTTTAGCTGTTGAATTTGGCAAAAAACATACTACCATAGGTTTTGATATTAATACAAAGCGAATTGAAGAGCTAAAAAGCGGATATGACAGAACTTTAGAAGTAGAAACAGAAAACTTAAAATCCGCAACTTTATTATCTTTTACATCCGACTTAAATGAATTAAAACAAGCATCAATTTTTATAGTAACTGTACCTACCCCTATTGATAAAAATAAACGCCCTGATTTAACGCCATTAATCAAGGCAAGCGAAACAGTAGGTAAAGTCCTAAAAAAAGGAGACATTGTAATTTATGAATCTACTGTTTATCCGGGATGTACGGAAGAAGATTGTGTACCGGTTTTAGAAAAACACAGTGGCTTAAAATTCAATACTGATTTTTATTGCGGCTACTCACCGGAAAGAATAAATCCGGGAGATAAGGTTCATACCGTTACTAAAATTCGTAAAATTACTTCCGGCTCAACTCCTGCAATTGCAGATGAGGTTAATAATCTATACCAATCCATTATTACTGCCGGAACTTTTAAAGCATCCAGTATTAAAGTAGCCGAGGCTGCTAAGGTAATAGAGAATTGTCAACGCGATATAAATATTGCATTTGTGAACGAACTGGCAATGATTTTTGATAAAATGCAAATTGACACGTTGGATGTATTGGAAGCTGCCGGTACTAAATGGAATTTTTTACCATTCCGGCCGGGCTTAGTTGGCGGGCATTGCATTGGTGTTGACCCTTATTATTTAACATTTAAAGCAGAAGAAATTGGGTATCATAGCCAGGTAATTCTTTCCGGCAGAAAAATAAATGATAACATGGGTGCTTTTGTTGCCAATAAAGTGGTTAAGTTAATGATTAAAAAAGGCATTACCGTAAACGCTGCAAATGTTTTATTACTGGGAATTACATTTAAGGAAAATTGCCCGGATATACGTAATTCCAAGGTTATTGATATCATTCATGAATTACAAGACTTTGGTGTAAACCTGGATGTATATGACCCCATGGCTGATCCGGATGAAGTGAAACACGAATACGGTTTGGATTTAATAATAAATCTGAATACCAAGTACGATGCGATTATTCATGCCGTTGCTCACAATGCATTTCAAGCTATCAAAATTACCGATTGGACAAAGCCCACAGCTGTGGTATATGATGTAAAATCAAATATAGACAAATCCATTATTGATAGTAGATTATAATGCGAGTATTAGTTACAGGCGGTGCAGGATTTATTGGCTCCAATTTAACTGAAGCCTTGTTGCAAGATGAACGTATAACAAAAGTTCGTGTATTGGATAATCTTTCAACAGGATTATTAAAAAACATTCAGCCTTTTTTATCAAATCCAAAAATGGAATGGATACAAGGTGATATTCGCGACTGGAATACTTGTTTAGACGCTTGTAAAAATATAGATGCTATCAGCCATCAAGCAGCATTAGGCTCTGTGCCTCGTTCCATTAACGACCCTATAACAACCAATGCCGTAAATATTTCAGGGGCTTTAAATATTTTTACTGCTGCAAAAGAAAATTCAATAAATAAGATAGTTTATGCAGCCTCTTCATCTACTTATGGAGATAGTAAAATTTTACCAAAAACAGAAGATAAAATAGGCAAACCACTTTCTCCGTATGCAATTACCAAATTAGTAAATGAATTGTATGCAGATGTATTTCATAAAATTTATGGAATCCATTTTATCGGGTTACGTTATTTTAATGTTTTTGGGCCAAAACAAAACCCACAAGGGGCTTATGCTGCTGTTATTCCCTTGTTTGCAAAAGCTGTATTAAATAACACTTCACCTTATATCAATGGCGATGGATTACAAAGCAGAGATTTTACTTATGTAAGCAATGCGGTACAAGCTAATTTGCTTGCACTATTTACCGAAAATCAATCTGCATGGAACCAAGTTTATAATATTGCGTGTGGCGAGCAAAACAGCATTAATGATTTGTTTAATTCGTTGGTTGCTTCCGGTCCAAACCCTAACTTAAAACCCATTCATCGCGAAGAGCGCGCAGGTGATGTGCGCGATAGTTTGGCAGATATTAGCAAAGCAAGAAAATTGCTTAATTACCAACCAAATATTAACTTAGCAAACGGATTAAAACTTGCATTGGATTGGTATAATAAAAATGCTAACTATTTTTTATAAACAATGACCTACAAAACACCGCATATTATTGATTTTGGTAAACTAGGCAGCCCTGAAATAGGCTATTTATCTATAGCCGAAAATGCAAAACTTCCATTTAAAGTAGAGCGTATTTTTTGGACTTATTATACTCCTGAGAGTATTGTACGCGGCAGACATGCGCATTTTAAAACCGAACAACTTTTATTTGCTGTTACCGGGCGTATCATAGTAACTACCGATGATGGAAAAGGTACAATTGAAACATTTGTTTTAGATGAGCCAAACAAAGGGGTGTATTTGCCACCAAACGTATGGCATACCATGCAATACAGCCATACTGCCATACAAATGGTTTTTGCTTCATTACCTTATGATGCAGCCGACTACATACGCGATTACCAACAATTTAAAGAAGTGTGGGGGAAATAATTTATGGATACTTTGTTACAAGCACGAACTAAAGAATTATTTTTCTACTCGCCTTATAATTTTATTCGGGTAATTGATCAACAGAAACAAATTCAAAACATTGTAATTCCGACTCTAATAGGTAATAAAAACATTGAAACAAGCATTTCTGTTCAGGGAAAACAACATCTTTTTTTTCACGAATACCTTGCTTGGGATACAGCATTTTTTAACCTACCTACTTATAAACTAAAAACTGTTTTGTTTAACCATAGGGATGTTTCAATAATAGCACTCGCAATTAAAGAATTTGTAACTTCTACAATTCCGGAAGGTGCTTATTTATTTATTGAAATTCCATCAGAAGATATTTTGTTAATTCAAGCTTTAGGAAGTGCAGGATTTAAGTTGGTTGAAACAAGGCTAAATTATTTTAGAGGAAATTTAGAGAACTTTAATGAACCTCGATTTCCTGTAAGACGCGCAACTATTGCCGATACCGATAACCTGAAACGAGTAGCTCGCGAAATGCGAAATGACTATGACCGCTTTCATGCGGATACAACTTTTAATGTAGAACTTGCCGATGAATTTCTTTCCAAATACATTGAAGAATCGCTTAAAGGATTTGCTGATGTAGTTCTTACTCCCAATGAACCTGCCATTCCTTCTGACTCATTTTTAACAGCAAAATTCTTTAAAAACGAATGGGATTTGTTAGGAAAAAATGTATCCAAAATGGTTTTGTCAGCGGTATCAAACAAAACAAATAAGGGCTGGTATGCTAAGTTAATTTCAGAAATGACTTATTTGTTGCGTGATGAAGGTGCAGAATTTATTCACTTAAATACGCAATCTACTAATCGGGCAGTGTTTTATACATGGGAAAAACTAGGATACCGATTAGGAAGTTCCACACATGTTTTATCATTAACTAATAATAAATAAATAAATAAATAAATGATTCCATTTTTAGATTTTACCTCAATGAATGAAGCAATTAAAAAAGAGCTTCTGCCTTCATTTGAAAACTTTATTGATAAGGGTTGGTACATACTTGGTGATCAGGTTAAGCAATTCGAGAAAGATTATGCGGAATATTGCACTACAAAATACTGTGCCGGTGTTGCCAACGGTTTAGATGCTTTAATAATTGCACTAAAAGTTTTAGGAGTAGGTAAAGGTGATGAAGTAATCGTACCTTCTAATACCTATATAGCTTCGTGGCTTGCAGTAAGTTATGTTGGTGCTACTCCTGTTCCTGTTGAACCAAGAATTGAAACATACAACATCAATCCGGATAAAATTGAAAGTGCAATCACTTCCAAAACCAAAGCAATTATGCCGGTACACTTATACGGACAATGCTGTGAAATGGAAGCAATTATGCAAATTGCTAAAAAACACAATCTATATGTAGTAGAAGATAATGCACAAGCGCAAGGTGCTGCATTTAATGGCAAACGAACCGGAAGCTTCGGCAATATTAATGCTACCAGTTTTTACCCCGGAAAAAATCTTGGAGCATTTGGCGATGCCGGTGCCATTACTACAAATGATGAAAGTCTTCTTACTAAAAGTACTACCTTTAGAAACTACGGCTCACAAAAAAAATACTTCAACGAAATTAAAGGTATAAACAGTAGGCTGGATGAATTACAGGCAGGCTTTTTATCCATAAAATTAAAACACCTGAACGCATGGACGGCAGAACGAAATACATTGGCAAATCTTTACATTAATTTATTAAAAGATGTAACCGAAATTACTCTTCCCGCAACAGCAAATGGAGCATCGCATGTTTATCATCTTTTTGTAATCCGCACAAACAAACGCGATGAGCTACAAAATTTTCTAACCCAAAACGGAATTGGCACTTTAATTCACTACCCTGTTCCTCCGCATTTACAAGAAGCCTATCAAGAATTAGGTTATAAAAAAGGAGATTTTCCATTGGCAGAACAAATTGCTGAAACTTGCCTCAGTTTACCAATGTTTCCGGGCTTAAAAGAAGAAGAAGTGATACAAGTATGTAACACCATCAAACAATTTTTTCATGCCTAAAATATCTGTAATCATCCCGTGTTATTACAACGAATTAAATATTCCGGTTACATCTAAGGAATTAATAAACAACGAAAGTTTGTTTCCATCTGATGTAACTTTTGAATACGTAATGGTGGATGATGGCAGTAAAGACGGCACTTTAAATGCACTAAAAGAATTTAAATCGGCATTTCCAGAGAAAGTAAAAATTGTAAAACTTAGCGGAAATTTTGGGTCGTATAATGCTATACAGGCCGGAATGCGCTTTGCTACCGGTGACTGCAATGTTGTAATTGCTGCTGATTTGCAAGACCCTCCCGAATTAATGGTAAAAATGTATGACTATTGGACTAAAGGCGTAAAGCTTGTAGTAGCCAATAGGGATGAACGAGAAGACAAATGGACCTCCCGAATATTTGCTGAAAGTTATCAAAAATTAATTCGAAAATATGCTCTACCCAATCTGCCACACGGTGGGTTTGATTATTGTTTGTTTGATAAACAATTGCGCGAACAAGTAATAGATATGAAGGAAACAAACACCAACTCATTATACTTGTTAATGTGGTTAAAGCATGATTATGTGGCAATACCTTATACCCGTAAAGCAAGAAAAATTGGAAAATCAAAGTGGACTATCAAGAAAAAAATAAAACTTTTTATTGATTCTTTTGTATCGTTTTCTCATGCTCCTTTACGGCTAATCACTACTATTGGGCTTTTACTTGGGATAACATCTTTTTTGTATGCTTTGTATGTAATTACCGCTCGTCTTAATGGTTGGATTGATGTAGAAGGATGGAGTACCATGATGGTTGTATTTTTATTGGTTTCTTCCTTTCAAATGATGGCATTAGGCATAATTGGCGAATACTTGTGGCGAAACATAGAAGCCGCCAGAAAACGCCCCCCGTATATCATTGATGAAATTATTTAACAGTGTTGCTTTATGTCAATCTATAAACACTAAAAATTCTTTTTTATTTCTTTTCATTTACTGCTTATTTTGTTGGTATGACCATAACCCATGAAAAAAAATGGTATGCTGTATATACCAACCCGCGTGCTGAAAAAAAAACATACAAAGCGCTTTCGGATATTGGTGTTGAAACCTACCTGCCACTTCAAACAACCCTTAAACAATGGAGCGATCGAAAAAAGAAAGTAGAAGAACCTTTGTTCAAATCATACCTGTTTGTAAACATTAATTACGAAAAAGAATTTTTAACGGTTTTGCAAACTAAAGGCGTAGTAAAGTTTGTAAAAATTGGAAATGAAATACCTCCTATCCGCCACGAAATTATACAAGCTATACAATTAGCACTTGCCCATTACGAAAACATAAGCGTAACTAATATTGACTTTAAAACAAATGAAAGAGTAAAAGTAGTAGGTGGTGCACTTACCGGATACATTGGAACAATAGTTAGCAAAAATGGCAATACGTACTTCTCAATTGCAATTGAAGAATTAGGAAGCCAACTTGCAATTAAAATTCCTATACAATATCTACAAAAAATATAGTTAATTAAAAAAAACTTAAAATATTTTTTGAAATTATAAAAATAGCTCCTATAATTGAGTAGTTTTTTTACTCATTCTTGCCATGTTTCAACTTACACATTGGGAGTGAGGAGGCGAAGCTGTGGGGAGAGAGATACGAGAGAGGGAGATGCGAGATAAGAGAGGGAGATACGAGAAGTTTAATACATTTAGATTAGTATATAAAAAATTGTATAACCAACATGAAACGCACTCGACACAATTGCGAAAATTTAGAAATTTACAAACGAAGTTTAGCCGTTGCTGTTGAAGTAATGGGCTTCATAGATTTAGTTAAACCATTTCGACTTGCTGAACAAATTGCCGCCTCAGCAGTATCTGTGCCCTCAAATATTGCAGAGGGTTCTGAAAGAGGGACTGATAAAGAATATAGAAGATTTATAGAATACTCTAGTGGATCTTCAAGTGAACTTGCAACACAACTAACCGTTTTAAAATTAGCCGATAGGTTACCTCAAATCGATTTGGGAAAAATCATCAAAGAAACCAAAGAAATAAATTCGATGATGAGAAAATTCATGAATCGATTAGAGAAGAATTAGAAACACGAAATTTCGAGTGGTAAGATCGAGAACTTGTGGGTGAGATTATCACCGTCTGAACTCTCGTCAATGGATTCTCCTATCTTACCTCTCAACTCTAAACCTCTCGATTTTACTAAACATGTTAGACACACTCATTACATCCAAAACACGCATAAAATTATTATTGAAGTTTTTCTTAAACAGTAAAACCTCGTCTTACTTGCGTAATTTGGAAGCTGAATTTGGTGAAAGCACTAACTCCATACGACTTGAACTAAACAAATTTGAAGAAGCAGGACTTTTAAAAACAAGTACTAATGGTAATAAAAAGGTATTTAAAGCAAATACCAAACACCCGATGTTTAGTGATATACAAAACATCCTAATGAAATATACGGGTATAGATAAGATAGTAGAACAAGTAATAAACCGATTGGGTAATGTGGAAATGGTATATATAGTAGGTGATTTAGCCAAAGGTATAGATAGCCCTATTATAGATTTAGTTTTTGTTGGCGAAATTGATAAAAACTATTTATTAAACTTGACAGAGAAAGCGGAAAAGCTAATAAATAAAAAAGTGCGTTTTGTAATTTTTGGAAGCACCGAGTTTGAGATACAACGAAGTCGCTTACTTGAACAACCGCATATAGAAGTACTTAATTAATAAAATTTGATGAAAAAAGCAATTATCACTCAATCTAATTACATTCCTTGGAAAGGCTATTTTGACAGCATTGGCCAAGTGGATGTTTTTGTAGTATATGATGATATGCAATATACCAAACGAGATTGGCGAAACAGAAACCTGATAAAAACACCACAAGGATTAAAATGGCTAACCATACCGGTTGAGGTAAAAGGAAAATACTTTCAAAAAATAAAAGATACAAAAATTGCAGATAAAACATGGAATCTTTCCCATTGGGATACTTTAAAGCAAAATTACAAAACTGCAAAATGCTTTAAAGAAACTGCTGAATGGCTTGAACCATTGTATAAAAATTGTTTGCATGATTACCTTACTGAAGTAAATTTACACTTCATTTCCGGTATTTGTAACCAATTAGGCATTAAAACAGAGTTACGATATTCATCGGAATTTGTACTTGCTGATGAAAAAACACAACGATTAGTGAATATTTGCATGGATATAAATGCAACTGACTATTATTCAGGACCGGCAGCAAAAGCATATATGGATAAAACACTTTTTGAAAAGGAAAACATAAAAGTACATTATTGGGACTATTCGGGGTATAAAGAATACAACCAATTATTTCCACCATTTGAACATGGTGTTACAATCTTAGATTTACTGTTTAACGAAGGCAATGATGCCTTAAAATATTTAATATTAAAATGAAAAAAACAATAATTGATAAAGTAAATAAGTATTATACAGAGAAAATAAAATTAAATGGTGATAACTCTTTAGGTGTAGATTGGAATTCACATGAAACCCACGTACTACGTTTTTTTCAATTAAGCAAATTAATAGAGTTTAAACAAGATTTCTCAATTTTGGACTATGGATGTGGATATGGTGCATTAGTCGATTATTTAAATGAAAATGATTACAATAATTATGAATTTTACGGTTATGACATTTCTAACGAAATGATAAAAAGAGGAAAAGAAAAATATAAAAAGAAAAATATTGTATTTGGAACCGACATTAATACATTCAATAAAAATAAATTTGACTATGTAATTGCAAATGGTATTTTTAATGTAAAACTTGATACCGAAATTAATAAATGGAAAGAATATGTTTTACAAACTATAACTGAATTTGATAAAATAAGTAATAAGGGTTTTGCTTTTAATATATTAACATCATATTCTGAAGAACCTTTTATGAAAGATTACTTGTATTATGCAGATCCACTATTTATTTTTGATTTTTGTAAAAAGAATTTTTCGAAACGTGTAGCACTATTACATGATTATCCATTATATGAGTTTTCAATTATTGTAAGAAAATAAAATTTTAATAAATATAAATTATGAAAAAACATGAGTCATCAGTAATTTCACTTTCTGATTCTGAAGCATTAGAAGCTCGCAAAAAAATTTACCAGATAATGAATAATTATCCTTCAACTGAGGATGAAAAGGAACGTTCATTAGGACTATTTTTAAGAGGTTCACTACTTGCAAGAATTTTTGGTATACGTGAAATATATGAACAAATTGTAAATACTCCAGGAATTATAATTGACTTAGGAACATGGCGAGGACAAACAGCAGTAATCTGTGAAAATCTAAGAGCAATATTCGAACCATTACATTTTAATCGTAGAATTATTGCATTTGATACATTCACAGGATATAAAGGTTTCTCAGAAATAGATAATGCAACTGAATTCCACCGTGATGGAACATATTCAACAGGTGAAGATTATGATAAATTTTTAAGTACATTAATAGAATTACATGAAAAAAGTAATGCAATGGGTCATAACTACGGTAAACATAAAGTAATAAAAGGAGATTGTTTAATAACCCTACCTAAATACTTTAAAGAACACCCAAGCGAATTTGTTTCATTAGCATTTTTTGATGTCAATTCCTATGTTCCCACTCTAGAGTCATTTAAACTAATATATGACAAACTTGTGCCTGGTGGAATAATTGCATTTTGGCAATTATCTCGAGAAGGAAAAATCATACAAGCTGAAGGGCAAGTTTATGTAAATGAAATATTAAATAAATATCCTCACCAAATACAACGCTCTATATTTTATCCTGGTTTATGTTATATAATTAAATAATTCAAAATGAAAACAATTATAATTGGAAATGGAATAATAGGATTAACAACTGCTTTGCGATTAGCCTTAAAAGCTAAAACTGGGGATAAAATTGTGATAGTAGGTAAAAAAACAAGGCCATATTCAGCAACTAATGCGGCTGCAGCTATGCTTAATTCATTTTGTGAGATTGAGGCAGACACATTTAAAAATGAAATTGATAGTATTCGATTTGGCATGAGTTATCAAGCTACCAAGATGTGGCCTGGATTTGTACTTGAACATTTAGAAGTTGCAATGGGTCATAATTGTTTATTAGCAGAATGTAGAACATGTATGGGTCCAAAAGGAGCATGTTATGAATTAGGAACTTATTTAATTAATAATTGTTCTGCTGACTCATTAGATGATGCAAATTACAACGCAGTATTAAAAGCTTTAAAAGACTTTTATGAACCTTATGAAGAAATTGACCCTGTAGATATTCCAAACTATATGCCACAAGCAAGGCATAGAGCTTCAAAAGCTGTTTATATTCATAATGAGGGTTGGCTAAATCCAAAATTAACATTACTTTCAATTGAAGCATCTTTACTTGGATTTTCATGTGTAAGTTTTGTTGATGAAGAAGTTGAAACAATTAATGAATCTGGTAGGAGTATCGCTTCTGTAACACTAAAGAATAAATCAATAATTGAAGGTGATAAATTTTTATTAGCTACTGGAGCATCTGCATCTAAAATTATAGATAATAGTAACTTAAGTATAAGTATTCCTAAAATATTTAATGGAGTTGGTGTTTCAATTCAAATAAAATCACCAGAATACCCTCATTCAAAAGCAATTCGTACTCCTAATAGAGGTTTAGCATGTGGTTTATACACTGTTCCATTTTACTCAAGTCCTGATGTGCCATTAAATGAACTAATTATTGGATCTAGTAGTTTTGTAACACCTTTTACCATCGAAGGTGCTCGTGTAGGATCAGTTCAATCACTTTTACAAGGTGCAATGGAACAAATAAATACAAATTTTTATAAAGCAGAAATAAGTTGTATAAATTTAGGTTATAGACCTGTAAGTGCAGATACATATCCTGTTTTTGGTAAAACATCTATAAATAATTTATTTATTTGTACAGGAACTAAAAGAGACGGATTTCATCTTTCTCCATTACTTTCTGACTTAATGTGCAAATTAATTCTTGGCGATGAAATTGACCCTCAATATAATGTATTTGCACCTGAAAGATCTCTTATTAAAACTTATACACGCGAAGAAGCAATTGAAGCTTCTGTAAAACATCTTATGAGTGCATCTTATCAACATGGATTTGTGCCGAGTCATGATAAATTACATGAGAAGATAAAGCAAATGCATCGTGATGAACTAGAAACTTTACACGATAAAGTTGGTGCTTTTGAATGGGGAATTTCTCCTGAACTATTAGAACTTTATCGATATGGACATATAAGCTCATAATAATAAAATGCCTAAGGTGTATCCAGAGATTAGTATTGTAGCAAGTTTATATAATTCCTCAGAATTTATTGTTGAATTTGTAAACCGAATAATTAAAAGCACTAATGAACTTAAATTAGACTATGAAATTATTTTTATAGATGATGGAAGTAAAGATAATAGTTCATATATTGTACATAACCTAATCAAAGAAAACAAAAATATTAGATTAATAAAATTTTCTCGCAATTATGGACATCATGTTGCAATGGTATGTGGACTTGAACATGCAAAGGGGGAATATATTTTCTTAATTGATGTTGATTTAGAAGAACAACCTGAGCTAATTATAGATTTTTACAAAGAAATATTAAGTACAAATAATGACTTAATTTATGGTGTACAAAAAAAGCGCAATAAGGACAAATTTTTGGGGTTATTGTTTTGGAAAGTTTTAGGCTGGCTTACTGGATTATCATTAGGTAATAACCCCTGTACAATAAGAATAATGTCCCAAAAATTTGTAAAAAACTTAGCAAATTTCCCACAAAAAGATTTCTTTTTAGGTGAGCTATCAAGTTACATCGGATTGAATCAGTCAACTTTAGAAGTAAATAAAATATACAAGGGACATTCTACTTATAGTTTTTTTAAGAAATACACTCTTTTATTCAATATGCTCTTTACAAATGTATCCAATCTTTGGATTCGATTATCATTTTTTTCAACTATAATATCAATTAGTTCATTTTTATTCTTCCTATGGCTATTGGCAAGTTACTTTTTGGGCATGACATATCTAAGTGGTTGGTTATCTATAATGGTTGTAACTACGTTTTTTGCTTCATTAAATTTTTTCTTTTTTGGGGTATTATTACAATTTGTTTCAAAAGTCTTGGATGAAACAAGAGCTAAACCGAGATATTTAATTGATAGAAAAATAAATATAAACTAATGATAATTCCCATTAAACAATTTTAACTTGTATTCAAAAAAACAATTATATTACGTTAAATTATGCTATATAAATAATATCTTTTTGAAACATATTTATTTGTGTAACTATTACTTATATAATAATTTGTAAAAAGAATATCAGAACAAACCCGCCTCAAAAAGGCTCTGAATCGCAAAGACACTGCTTAGGCAAATAGTTTTCTTATAAAAAGGTCAATCCATGTCAGGTATTACAAACAATCTATCTGCTCACTTGTTTTGGGACACCAAGGTAAGTGAACTTGATATGCAAAA